>NZ_JBHXLV010000044.1:0-38596 GCF_042721685.1 Streptomyces sp. NPDC058459
GGACCCGGGCCCTTCGCCCCGCTCAGGCCGCGGCCGGGACCTCCGCCACGGTGGCGGCCGGCGCGAGGGCCAGCTCCAGCACCTGGCGGACGTCGGTCACCGCGTGCACGTCGAGCTTCTCCAGCACCTCGGCCGGGACGTCGTCCAGGTCGGCCTCGTTGCGCTTGGGGATGATCACGGTGGTCACCCCGGCGCGGTGGGCGGCGAGCAGCTTCTGCTTCACCCCGCCGATCGGCAGCACCCGCCCGGTCAGCGAGACCTCACCGGTCATCGCCACGTCCGTGCGGACCAGCCGGCCGGAGAGCAGGGAGGCCAGCGCGGTGGTCATGGTGACGCCCGCGCTCGGCCCGTCCTTGGGGACCGCGCCCGCCGGGAAGTGGATGTGCGCACCCCGGTCCTTCAGGTCGGCCACCGGCAGCTCCAGCTCGGCGCCGTGGCTGCGCAGGAAGCTCAGCGCGATCTGCGCCGACTCCTTCATCACGTCACCGAGCTGCCCGGTCAGGGTCAGCCCCGCCGCGCCCGTCTCCGGGTCGGCGAGCGACGCCTCGACGTACAGCACGTCGCCGCCGGCCCCGGTGACCGCGAGCCCGGTCGCCACACCGGGTACGGCGGTGCGGCGCTCGGCCGGGTCCTGGGCGGACTCGGGCACGTGGTGCGGGCGCCCGACCAGACCGCGCAGATCCTCCTCGCGGACGGTGAACGGCAGCTCCCGCTCACCCAGTTCGTGCTGGGCCGCGACCTTGCGCAGCAGTCGCGCCACGGTCCGCTCCAGGGTGCGCACGCCCGCCTCGCGGGTGTACTCCCCGGCGAGCCTGCGCAGCGCGCCCTCCGCCAGCGTGACCTCGTCACCGGTGAGACCGGCCCGCTCCAGCTGGCGCGGGAGCAGGTGGTCGCGGGCGATGACGACCTTCTCGTCCTCGGTGTAGCCGTCGAGCCGGACGATCTCCATCCGGTCGGCCAGCGCCTCCGGGATCGCCTCCAGCACATTGGCCGTGGCGAGGAAGACCACGTCGGACAGGTCGAGTTCGACCTCCAGGTAGTGGTCCCGGAAGGTGTGGTTCTGCGCCGGGTCCAGCACTTCGAGCAGGGCGGCGGCCGGGTCGCCCCGGAAGTCCGAGCCGACCTTGTCGATCTCGTCGAGCAGGACGACCGGGTTCATCGACCCGGCCTCCTTGACCGCGCGGACGATGCGGCCGGGCAGCGCGCCGACGTAGGTGCGCCGGTGGCCCCGGATCTCCGCCTCGTCGCGGACACCGCCGAGGGCGACCCGGACGAACTTCCGCCCCATCGCGTGGGCGACGGACTCACCCAGGCTGGTCTTGCCGACGCCGGGCGGTCCGACCAGCGCGAGCACCGCGCCGCCGCGCCGCCCGCCGATCACGCCGAGGCCGCGCTCACCGCGCCGCTTGCGCACCGCGAGGTACTCGGTGATGCGCGCCTTGACGTCGTCGAGGCCCGCGTGCTCGGCGTCCAGGATCTCCCTGGCGCCCTGGATGTCGTACGCGTCCTCGGTCCGATCGTTCCACGGCATCTCCAGGACGGTGTCCAGCCAGGTCCTGATCCAGGAGCCCTCGGGCGACTGGTCGGAGGAGCGCTCCAGCTTCTCCACTTCCTTGAGCGCGGCCTCGCGGACATGGCCGGGCAGGTCGGCGGCCTCCACGCGGGCGCGGTAGTCGTCGGACTCCTCGGCCGTGTCCGGGCCGTCGCCGTTCAGCTCGCGCAGTTCCTTGCGGACCGCTTCCAGCTGGCGGCGCAGCAGGAACTCGCGCTGCTGCTTGTCGACGCCCTCCTGGACGTCCTTGGCGATGGTCTCCGCCACGTCCTGCTCGGCGAGATGGTCGCGGAGCTGCTGCGCGGCGAGCTTCAGCCGGGCCACCGGGTCGGCGGTCTCCAGCAGCTCGGTCTTCTGGCCGGTGGTGAGGAACGGCGAGTAACCGGAGTTGTCGGCGAGCGCGGAGACATCGTCGATGGCCTGGACCCGGTCCACGACCTGCCAGGCGCCGCGCTTGCGCAGCCAGGTGGTGGCCAGCGCCTTGTACGCCTTGACCAGGTCGGTCACCTGGCCGGGCAGGGGGTCGGGCAGGGTCTCCGCGACCCGGGTGCCCTCGACCCACAGGGCGGCGCCGGGGCCGGTGGTGCCCGCGCCGATACGGACCCGGTGGCGGCCCTTGACCAGGGCGCCCGGGTCGCCGTCGGCGAGTCTGCCGACCTGCTCGACGGTGCCGAGCACGCCGGTCCTCGCGTAGGTGCCGTCGATGCGCGGGACCAGCAGCACCCTGGGCTTGCCGGACTCCGCGCGCGCGGCGGCCTGGGCGGCCTCCACGGCGGCCCGGACCTCGGCGTCGCTCAGATCCAGCGGAACGACCATGCCGGGCAGCACGACCTCGTCGTCGAGCGGCAGCACGGGCAGAACGAGCGTGACCTCCATGGGCTCACCCGACTCAGCAGCCATGATCTCCCCTTCAGCAGTCAACTTGAGTAACACTGACTCAATGCTCGGCAGCCGTTGAATGTTCCTCGAACACCGTTCGCTCTGGGCGAACGAGGACTCGCCCGGCGGGCGGGGCAAGATGTCGGCATGACTGCCACGCACGGCGACCCGGTGGAGCCCGTGATCCTGGACCGGCGCGAGGGGCCGTACGGGGAGGTGGTGCTGCGCCGGAGCGGGGAGTTACTCCAGATCATCGCGAACGGTTGCTTCCTGATGGACACTTCGGACGGCCGCTCGGAGCGGCTGCTGGTGGACGCGGCGCGGGACGCGCTGGACGGCCGCCCGGCTCCGGAGGTGCTGATCGGCGGGCTCGGCGTGGGCTTCTCCCTGGCGCACGCGGCCGCCGACCCGCGCTGGGGACGCGTCACCGTGGTCGAGCGCGAGCCCGCCGTGATCGACTGGCACCTCGCCGGCCCGCTGGCCGGGATCTCCGCCGGGGCACTGGCCGACCCGCGCACGCGCGTCGTGGAGGCCGATCTCGTCGCCTACGTCAAGAAGACGTCCGACACGTTCGACGCGGTGTGCCTCGACATCGACAACGGCCCCGGCTGGACCGTCACGGAGGGCAACGGAAGTCTGTACACGCCAGCTGGACTCGCCGACTGCGCGCGGGTGTTGAGGCCCGGCGGGGTACTGGCCACCTGGTCCGCGCAGCCCTCTCCGGAATTTGAGGGAACTCTGCGGAATGCCGGGTTCCGACAGGTGCGTACCGAAGAGGTCCCCGTTGCCCGTGGCGTTCCGGACGTGGTCCACCTCGCCGTCCGACCTGGATAGCGAGGGCCCGGCATGTCCCCGTAATGTGCGGCGTGACGCGGATCATTCGAGCGTCGATCGCAGTCATGGGATCACCCCACGGATTCCGGAGAGCAACAGGGGCGGGCGATGGAGCAGACACACACCTCCCAGACCGGCGCGGCCACGACGTCTCAGGGTGCGCAGCGCCGGGTACTGGTCGTCGAGGACGACCCCACGATCGTCGACGCCGTGGCGGCCCGGCTGCGCGCCGAGGGGTTCCTCGTGCAGACCGCCGGTGACGGTCCCTCGGCGGTCGACACGGCGGAGGCATGGCAGCCCGACCTGCTGATCCTCGACATCATGCTGCCCGGCTTCGACGGCCTGGAGGTCTGCCGCCGGGTGCAGGCGTCCCGCCCGGTGCCGGTGATGATGCTCACCGCGCGCGACGACGAGACCGACATGCTGGTGGGCCTCGGCGTCGGCGCCGACGACTACATGACCAAACCGTTCTCCATGCGGGAGCTGGCCGCGCGCGTGCATGTGCTGCTGCGCCGCATGGAGCGCGCCGCGCTCGCCGCCACCACGCCCCGCTCCGGCATACTCCGCCTCGGGGAACTGGAGATCGACCACGCCCAGCGCCGGGTGCGGGTGAAGTCCGACGACGTACATCTGACGCCCACCGAGTTCGACCTGCTGGTGTGCCTGGCCAACACCCCGCGCGCGGTGCTCTCCCGCGAGCAGCTGCTCGCCGAGGTGTGGGACTGGGCGGACGCCTCCGGCACCCGGACCGTGGACAGCCACATCAAGGCGCTGCGCCGGAAGATCGGCGCCGAGCGCATCCGCACGGTGCACGGGGTCGGCTACGCGCTGGAGACGCCGGCGCCGTGAGTCCCGGACGGGAGACGGGGCGCCGGCGCGCCGGGGACGACCCCTGGGGCGGCGTTCGCCCGTTCTCGATCAAGACCAAGCTGGGCGCGCTGGTCGTCATCTCGGTGCTGATCACCACCGGTCTCTCCATGATCGCGGTGCACACCAAGACCGAACTGCGCTTCATCACGGTCTTCTCGATGATCGCCACGCTGCTGATCACCCAGTTCGTGGCCCACTCGCTCACCGCGCCGCTGGACGAGATGAACGCGGTGGCCCGCTCCATCTCGCACGGCGACTACACGCGCCGGGTGAGCGAGGGCCGCCGCGACGAACTCGGCGACCTCGCCGTCACGATCAACGTCATGGCGGACGAGCTGGAGGCCCAGGACCTCCAGCGCAAGGAGCTGGTGGCGAACGTCTCGCACGAGCTGCGCACCCCCATCGCGGGGCTGCGCGCGGTGCTGGAGAACATCGTCGACGGCGTCACCGAGGCCGACCCGGAGACCATGCGCACCGCGCTGCGCCAGACCGACCGGCTCGGCCGGCTGGTGGAGACCCTGCTCGATCTCTCCCGCCTCGACAACGGCGTGGTCCCGCTGAAGGCCCGCCGCTTCGAGGTGTGGCCGTATCTGTCCGGGGTGCTGAAGGAGGCCAACATGGTCGCCTCGGCGCGCGCCGGGCTCGCCTCCGGCTCCGGCAGCCACACCCGTACCGACGTGCATCTGCACCTCGACGTGTCCCCGCCGGAGCTGACCGCGCACGCCGATCCCGAGCGCATCCACCAGGTCGTGGCGAACCTCATAGACAACGCGGTCAAGCACAGCCCGCCGCACGGCCGGGTGACGGTGCGGGCCCGGCGCGGACCGCGTCCGGAGTCGCTGGAGCTGGAGGTGCTGGACGAGGGTCCGGGCATCCCCCGGTCGGAGTGGCACCGCGTGTTCGAGCGGTTCAACCGGGGCTCGGTGACCCGGCCGCACGGTCCGGGCAGCGACGGCGGCACCGGTCTGGGGCTGGCCATCGCCCGCTGGGCGGTGGATCTGCACGGCGGCCGGATCGGTGTGGCCGAATCCGAGCGGGGCTGCCGGATCATCGTCACCCTTCCGGGAGCCGTTCCGGCGTCGAGTTGACGCTGCCGGTCCCCATGGGGTTCAGTCGGATGATCAAGATCACAAATGTCCGCCCGATCGGACACCTGTGATCAGGCACGGGCCAGCGCGGTGCGCCGAGCGAGGACGCTTAGGGCCCCGGTACGCCGTGCCCGGAACTTCCCTCCCTTGTCCGGAACCCCGCTTGTTTCCCGCCATTTCACGGCCCGAAACACGGTTCCCGATGTGACTTGCACGACGATGAACGGGCCCGACCTGACCTACCCGCCCGGGGAGGCGTAGCCTTTATTCCCGCTGTCCATCACCTTGTGAAGCGGAAGAGGGCGGTTGCCGCCGTGTCGCCACAGTCCCCCAGTAACTCGAACTCCCCCAGCCTCCGGCCGGGTGGTGCCCCCAGGACCGACGACCAAGCCGGGAAGAATCCCGCCGCGGCCTTCGGCCCGAACGAGTGGCTCGTCGATGAGATCTATCAGCAGTACCTCCAGGACCCGAATTCGGTAGACCGTGCCTGGTGGGACTTCTTCGCCGACTACAAGCCGGGGGCGCCCGCCGCCTCGGCTCCGGCGGGTACCGCGGCCGCGGGGGCCGCGGGCACCGCCCCCACCGCTCCTCCGGCCCAGGCCGCCCAGGCTCCGGCCGCGCCCGCCCAGGCTCCGGCCCCGGCACCGGCCCAGTCGGCTCCGGCCCAGTCGGCTCCGGCCGCCAAGCCCGCGCAGGCCCCGGCCACGCCGGCCCAGGCTCCGGCCCAGCCACCCGCGGCGAAGCCGGCTCCGGCCGCCCAGGCCCCGGCGAAGCCGGCCGCGGCGCCCGCCGCGAAGCCGAAGGCCGCCGCCGCGCCCGTCACCGAGGCCCCCGAGGGTCCCGAGGGTCCCGAGTACGTGACGCTGCGCGGTCCGTCCGCGGCCGTGGTGAAGAACATGAACGCCTCGCTGGAGCTGCCGACCGCCACCTCGGTCCGCGCGGTCCCGGTGAAGCTGCTGTTCGACAACCGCATCGTCATCAACAACCACCTGAAGCGCGCCCGGGGCGGGAAGATCTCCTTCACCCACCTCATCGGGTTCGCCATGGTCCAGGCCATCAAGGCCATGCCGCCGATGAACCACTCGTTCGGCGAGAAGGACGGCAAGCCGACCCTGGTCAAGCCGCCGCACGTCAACCTCGGTCTGGCCATCGACCTGGTGAAGCCCAACGGCGACCGCCAGCTGGTCGTCGCGGCCATCAAGAAGGCCGAGACGCTGAACTTCTTCGAGTTCTGGCAGGCCTACGAGGACATCGTCCGCCGCGCCCGCGAGGGCAAGCTCACGATGGACGACTTCACCGGTGTCACGGTCTCCCTGACCAACCCCGGTGGCCTCGGCACCGTGCACTCCGTGCCGCGCCTGATGCCCGGCCAGTCGGTGATCATGGGCGTCGGCGCCATGGACTACCCGGCGGAGTTCCAGGGCACCAGCCAGGACACGCTGAACAAGCTCGGTGTCTCCAAGGTCATGACGCTCACGTCGACCTACGACCACCGCGTCATCCAGGGCGCCGCCTCCGGCGAGTTCCTGCGCCAGGTCGCCAACCTGCTCCTGGGCGAGAACGGCTTCTACGACGACATCTTCGAGGCGCTGCGCATCCCCTACGAGCCGGTCCGCTGGCTCAAGGACATCGACGCCTCCCACGACGACGACGTCACGAAGGCCGCCCGCGTCTTCGAGCTGATCCACTCCTACCGGGTCCGCGGCCACGTCATGGCCGACACCGACCCGCTGGAGTACCAGCAGCGCAAGCACCCCGACCTCGACATCACCGAGCACGGGCTCACCCTGTGGGACCTGGAGCGCGAGTTCGCCGTCGGCGGCTTCGCCGGCAAGTCCCTGATGAAGCTGCGCGACATCCTGGGCGTGCTGCGCGACTCGTACTGCCGGACCATCGGCATCGAGTTCATGCACATCCAGGACCCCAAGCAGCGCAGGTGGATCCAGGACCGCGTCGAGCGCCCGCACACCAAGCCCGAGCGCGAGGAGCAGCTGCGCATCCTGCGCCGGCTGAACGCGGCCGAGGCGTTCGAGACCTTCCTGCAGACGAAGTACGTCGGCCAGAAGCGGTTCTCGCTGGAGGGCGGCGAGTCCGTCATCCCGCTGCTGGACGCGGTCATCGACTCGGCGGCGGAGTCCCGGCTGGACGAGGTCATCATCGGCATGGCCCACCGCGGCCGGCTGAACATCCTCGCCAACATCGTCGGCAAGTCGTACGCGCAGATCTTCCGGGAGTTCGAGGGCAACCTCGACCCGAAGTCGATGCACGGCTCCGGTGACGTGAAGTACCACCTGGGCGCCGAGGGCACCTTCACCGGCCTGGACGGCGAGCAGATCGCGGTCTCCCTGGTCGCGAACCCCTCGCACCTGGAGGCGGTCGACCCGGTCCTGGAGGGCGTCGCCCGCGCCAAGCAGGACATCATCAACAAGGGCGGCACGGACTTCACCGTGCTGCCGGTGGCGATCCACGGCGACGCGGCCTTCGCGGGCCAGGGCGTGGTGGCCGAGACCCTGAACATGTCGCAGCTGCGCGGCTACCGCACCGGCGGCACGGTCCACATCGTCATCAACAACCAGGTCGGCTTCACCGCCGCCCCGGAGTCCTCGCGCTCCTCGATGTACGCCACCGACGTGGCCCGCATGATCGAGGCCCCGATCTTCCACGTGAACGGCGACGACCCGGAGGCGGTGGTCCGCGTCGCGCGGCTCGCCTTCGAGTTCCGTCAGGCGTTCAACAAGGACGTGGTGATCGACCTGATCTGCTACCGCCGCCGCGGTCACAACGAGTCGGACAACCCGGCCTTCACCCAGCCGCTGATGTACGACCTGATCGACAAGAAGCGCTCGGTGCGCAAGCTGTACACCGAGTCCCTGATCGGTCGCGGCGACATCACTCTGGAGGAGGCCGAGCAGGCGCTCCAGGACTACCAGGGCCAGCTGGAGAAGGTCTTCACCGAGGTCCGCGAGGTCACCTCGCAGCCGGCGCAGGGCGTGTCCGAGGCGCCCAGGGACGGCTTCCCGGCGGTGGTCCCGACCGCGATCTCCGCGGAGGTCGTCAAGCGGATCGCCGAGTCCCAGGTCAACGTCCCGGACAACATCACCGTCCACCCGCGCCTGCAGCCCCAGCTCCAGCGCCGGGCGGCGATGGTGGAGGACGGCACGATCGACTGGGGCATGGGCGAGACCCTGGCCATCGGTTCGCTGCTGCTGGAGGGCACCCCGGTCCGTCTCGCGGGCCAGGACTCCCAGCGCGGCACCTTCGGCCAGCGGCACGCGGTGCTCATCGACCGGGAGACCGGCGAGGAGTACACCCCGCTGCAGTACCTCTCCGACGACCAGGCACGGCTGAACGTCTACAACTCCCTGCTCTCCGAGTACGCGGCGATGGGCTTCGAGTACGGCTACTCGCTGGCCCGCCCGGACGCCCTGGTGATGTGGGAGGCGCAGTTCGGCGACTTCGTCAACGGCGCGCAGACGGTCGTGGACGAGTTCATCTCCTCGGCCGAGCAGAAGTGGAACCAGACCTCGGGCGTGGTCCTGCTCCTGCCGCACGGTTACGAGGGCCAGGGCCCGGACCACTCCTCGGCCCGCCCGGAGCGGTTCCTGCAGCTCTGCGCGCAGAACAACATGACGGTCGCCATGCCGACCTCGCCGGCGAACTACTTCCACCTGCTGCGGTGGCAGGTCCACAACCCGGAGCACAAGCCGCTCATCGTCTTCACCCCGAAGTCGATGCTGCGTCTGAAGGCCGCGGCCTCGTCGGCGGAGGACTTCACCTCCGGCGAGTTCCGTCCGGTCATCGGCGACGACACGGTCGACCCGGCCGCCGTCCGCAAGGTCGTCTTCTGCTCCGGCAAGGTCTACTACGACCTGGAGGCCGGCCGGCGGAAGCGCGGCGCCACGGACACGGCGATCATCCGCATCGAGCGGCTGTACCCGCTGCCCGGCGCCGAGGTCCAGGCCGAGGTCAACAAGTACCCGAACGCTGAGAAGTACCTCTGGGCGCAGGAGGAGCCGGCGAACCAGGGTGCGTGGCCGTTCATCGCGCTCAACCTGATCGACCACCTGGACCTGGCCGTCGGTGCCGACGTCCCGGCGGGCGAGCGGCTGCGCCGTATCTCGCGCGCGCACGGCTCGTCACCGGCGGTGGGCTCCGCGAAGCGCCACCAGGCGGAGCAGGAGCAGCTGGTGAACGAGGTCTTCGAGGCGTGACCCCAGCTCACTGAGCGATGCTGAAGGGCCCGCCCTCCGGATCTGATCCGGAGGGCGGGCCCTTTTCGTGTCCTCAGCTCGCCTGCGGCTCGAAGTCCCAGTACGGGCGGTTGCGGGAGCGGGCGGAGACGGTGTGGACGTGGTGGGGGCCGAGGGTGGCGGCGAGGTCGGCCAGGGCCTCCTGTTCGACCTTCTCCGCCTGCCGGCGGTCGCGCAGGGCGCGCAGGTCGGCCGCGTAGGCGATACGGGCGGTCAGGGTGAGGGGGTGGGTGCGGCCGAGGGTGTCGGTGGCGCGCAGGATGGTGAGCCGGCTGAGGTCGGCGGCGGACTCGGTGTCCCCGACGAGGTTGCGCAGCGCGGCGGCGTTGACGGCGCTGCCGAGCGCGTACGGGTGGGTCTCGCCCAGCGCGGCGGACATGCCGGCGAGGCTCTGCTCGATCAGCACGTGGGCGTGGTCCCGTTCGCCGACGCTGCGCAGCACCAGCGCGTGGTTGGCGCGGGCGCCGATGATGAAGGGGTGGCCCTCGGGCAGCAGCAGTTCGTAGCGGGCGAGGACGGATTCGCTCGCCTCGCGGGCCTGGTCGATGTCGCCGTGCTCGCGGGCGAAGCAGCTCTGGCTGACGGCCGCGGCCAGGGTGTGCGTGTGGGTGTCGCCGACCTTGCGTTCCAGTCCTTCCAGGACGCGGGTGAGCAGCTCGCCGGCCGCCGTCCGGTCGCCGCCGCGCAGCTTGCACAGGGCGAGGTTGTGCTCGGCGCGCAGGGTGTTCTGGTTGTCGGGGCCCATGACGATGCCGTACTCGCGGACGTTCTTGGCCTGGATGGACTCGGCCTCGGCGTAGCGGCCCAGCAGCCGCAGGTCGATCGCGTAGGAGACCTCGGAGAACAGGGTCCAGGGGTGGCGGCCCTTGAGCAGCTGGCGGCGGGCTTCCAGGGTGCGGGTGTCGAAGCCGCGGGCCTGGTCGTAGCGGCCGAGGAGGCGCAGGGTGAAGCCGAGGTTGTTCTGCGCGTTGAGGGTGCGGGAGTCGTGCTCGCCGAACAGCTCGCGGTAGGTGGGGTACAGCCACTGGTCGAGTTCGAGGGCGTCGTCGTACTGCCCGAGTTCGCGCAGGTCGGCGGCGAGTCCGCCGGCCATCCTCAGATGGTCGAGGTCGTGTTCGCCGCGTTCGGCGCGCAGTTGCTCCCGGGCGGCCCGGTCGATGGCCTCGGTCTCCTGGAAGCGGCCGGCC
Organism: Streptomyces sp. NPDC058459; assembly: GCF_042721685.1. Classification (NCBI taxonomy): domain Bacteria; kingdom Bacillati; phylum Actinomycetota; class Actinomycetes; order Kitasatosporales; family Streptomycetaceae; genus Streptomyces; species Streptomyces sp. NPDC058459. The sequence continues at coordinate 10,661 of NZ_JBHXLV010000044.1, forward strand.
GAGCGGAGCAGGTTGGCGTAGTGGTAGGTGACCTCCCACACCCGGGGGTGGGACTCGCCGAGCAGTGCGCGCCAGGAGCGCAGGGCGCGCCCGCCGAGGTTGACGCCGGCGGTGTACTCCCCCGCGAACAGCATGTACCGCAGGCAGTTGAGCACCAGCCCCTGCACCCTGCGGTCCTGGCTGCGCAGTACGTCGGCGTATTTGAGGTGCGGGACGATCTCTGCGTACGCGTCCCAGTTGCGGGTGTCGGTGGGGCGGCCGGGATCGGCCTCGGCCAGGGCGCGGCGGACCACCTCGATGAACTCTTTCCGGTCGGCGTCGGGCATGTCCTTGTGGACGATCTGGTGGACCATCCGGTGCAGGTAGACCGACTCCCCGGGGGCGACGGCCTCGTCCAGCATGGCCTCGTGCGACTCCAGCCGGACGACGGAGTACTGGCGGAGCTGGTTGACGGCCTTGTTCCACAGCAGCGGGTCGTCCAGCAGCCCGGCGAGCTGTTCGGGCAGGTCGTCGTGGTTCATCTCCTTCAGCAGCCGGACCGGGATGAAGCCGGGGGCGAAGAAGGTGCACAGCCGGAGCAGGTCGACGGACTCGGGGACGGTCTCGCGGAGCTTGTTCAGCAGTATCGACCAGGCGGTCTGGAAGGCGAGCGGGAAGTCCGCGGACACCTTGACCACGTCCTGGTCGATGCCGCCGTCCAGCAGGGCGATGTACTCGGCCACCGACAGGTCGGAGTCGTTGAGCCAGCCCGCGGTCTGGTCGAGCAGCAGCGGCAGGTCCTCCAGCGCCTGGGCGAGCTGGTCGGCGTCGGCCTCGGTGAGCCGGGGCGCGCGGCGGCGGATGAAGGCGACCGACTCGTCGCGGCCGTAGACGGGGACTTCGAGCAGCTTGCTGTTGTGCTCGCCCCACTCGGGGTTGCGGGAGGTGATGAGGACGTGGCCGGGGCCGGTGGGGACGAGGTCCCAGATCTGGTCGGGCTCGTCGGCGCCGTCGAGGACGAGCAGCCAGCGGGAGTACGGGGTGCCCCGGCGCAGCGCGTCCCGGACCGCGCGCAGCCGCTCGCCGTACTCGGCGCCGGTGGACAGGCCGAGTTTGGGGGCGAGTTCGGCGAGGAGACGGCGGTAGCTGACGCGTTTCTCGGCGTTGACCCACCACACCACGTCGTACTCGGAGCCGAAGCGGTAGACGTACTCGGCGGCCAGCTGGGTCTTGCCGACGCCGGACATGCCGTGCAGCGTGAGGACGCCCGCTCCCGGCTCGCTGCCCTGGAGCAGGTGGTAGGCGTCGTTGAGCAGCGGCTCGCGGCCGGTGAAGCGGGTGTTGCGGCGCGGCACCCCGCCCCACACGTCGGGCATGGCGGCCGGGAAGCGGGGTGCGGGGCGGCCCGCTTCACCGTCCGGGCGGGCGTCGTGGGGCAGGTCGAGGCGGTCCAGGAGGCGCCGTTCGGCCTCGTCCGCGCCCATGTTGGTGAGGTCGACGGGGGCGAGCACGGCGACGGCGGAGGGCAGGGAGGCGTTGGTGACGGAGACGGCGGCGAACCGGCCCGGGTCGGCGCCGGCCACTTCGCGCAGGGCCGCGTTCCACTCGTCGTGGCCGCGCGGGCCGAGCTGGAAGTACCACTCGCTGACCACGATCAGGGTGCGGCCCTCGGCGAGGGTGAGGTCGCGCAGCAGATCGGTGAGGGGCTGGTCCGGCGGGGCGTCCCAGCGCAGGTAGACCACGCGGAGGCCGCGCCGCTCCAGCCGGTCCCCGATCCAGGCCGCCCAGGCCCGGTTGAAGCCGGCGAAGCTGATCGTGACGGTCTGCCTCGCGGCCCCGTTCCCGTTCGGTGCCGGCGTACGGGATTCAGACATGCGGCGGCCTCCAGCACGTAGACAGGAAATCGTAGAACCTCGGCACGGCCCTGGGGAGTACGGCGGCCGGCCGGGACGAACGTCTCGGTGGGCCGATCTTCGCGCAGCGGGGCATGTGATGTCGGCATTTCACAGGTTCGGGATCGGCGGCGTGGGGGGCTGTCGCTGCGCCCACAGGGTGCGCACCGCCTTGACGTACGCCTGCGCGCGCGCCGTGTGTCCCCGGGGTGCGGGGCGGGCGGAGAGCCGTTCGTGGGCGGCGGCCATGCCGTCGACGAACCGGCGTCCGGCCGGGGTGAGGTCGGGCGAGGCGACCAGCGCGGGCAGGGCGGCGGCGACCTGGGCGTGATAGCGGGCGTGTTCGGCCCAGGCGGCCTCGCGGCGGGCGGGCTCGGCGAGGGCGGTGCGCTGGAAGTGGCCGGCCAGCGCGAGATGCGCGTAGGTGCCGTGCAGCAGCCCGTCGTAGGGGCGGGGGTCGGGGCGCCAGGGGGCGAAGTAGCGGGCCTCGGGTCCGGCCCGGTGCAGTTCCACCAGCTCGCTGAGCGCGGCGAGCTTGGTGTGCTGCGTCTCGTGGACGAGGGTCGCGGCGAGCGCGGCCGGGGTGGCGGGAGTGGTGCTGAGCAGCGCGCCGAACGCCTCGCGCCGGGTGCCGCTGGAGCTGCCCCGGCCGTCGGAACCGGGCGGCGCCGCGAGCGGGACGAGGCAGCGCAGCAGGGTGATGGTCTCGGTCAGCCGCTGTTCACCGCCGGTGCGCAGCGCCTCGGCGGTGCCGGACCAGGCGTGCAGCCAGCGCTTGCGCTCGGCGTGGTCGGCTCCGCCGGGCCCGCTGAACGCGAAGCGGCCGGGGTCCGGGGGCGGGGTGCGGTAGGGGTCGAGATCGTCCAGCGGTACGGGCGCGGCGCCGGGCAGCAGGCCGGGCAGGGCGTGGGCGGGGGTCCAGGCGGGGGCGCCGGACCAGGCGCCGGTGCCCTGCTCCAGCCGGACGTGGATGTCGGAGGCCCCGCGCCGGCGCAGGGTCAGGCGGCCGTTCCTGTGCCGTACCTCGATCTCGGCCGGGCCGGTGCGCCCGGTGCGCAGCACGCCGAGGGAGGGGAGGCACAGGATGCCGTCGCGTGCGGTGAGCCCGGTGGTGAAGGCCAGGCCCGCGCGGGCCGCGGCGGCTGCGGCGAGGGCGCTGAAGTAGGCGAGTTCCATGGGGAGTTCGCGGGTGCCGTCGGGGGTGGTCAGCGCGGTCAGGCAGCGGCGGGCCCAGGGGCCGGTGAGCGGGTAGGTCAGCCGGGTCCTGGCGGGCGAGCGGGGTCCTTCGGCGGCGCGGTCGGCCGCCGCCAGCAGGGCCCAGTCCTCGTGCAGCCGGCGCCGGGCGGCGGGCGGGCAGTGGGCGGGGCCGGCCGCGTCGGCGGCGTCGAGGACGGCGCGCAGCAGCAGCATGCGCCGGGTGTCCTGGTCGCGCACGAGGAGGGCGAGGGTCTCGGGGCCGCCCTCGGTGCGGCTGAGTTCGGCGAGGGCGCGGTCAAGGCCCGTGGGAGCCGTCACGGGGTGCCTCCTTCCTCGGCGAGCCGGGCGGCCACATGCCGGATGAAGCGCTGGAGGTCGGCGCAGTACACCGACGGGTTGCGGAAGCCGTGTCCGGCGCGGTACCGGTGGGCGTAGTGGCCGCCCCCGCACACCGCGACCAGCGGGCAGCTCCGGCAGTGCCCGGCGAGTCCGGCGAGGCCCGTCTGCCGGGCGGCGACGCCGGGGTGCGCGAGGGCCTGGTCGAAGTCGTGCCGGAAGACGTCGAGCCCCGTCTCGGCCGCACCCTCGTACGCCGATTTCAGCGAGTCGACCTGTTCGATGGAGCCGTCTGTCTCGATGACGACGGCGTCGAACGGGGTGAGGCCGAGGGACTCGGTGGCGGCGGGCAGGCCGAGCAGCAGGGCCAGGCACTCCTCGAAGAGCCGTACCCGTGTCTCGCGCCGCCCGGCCGACCACCAGCGGTCGAAGACCCGGCACAGCCACTCGCCGTACTCGCCCGGGTGCGGGGGCGGAGCCGACCAGTTGCCGTGCGGCAGCAGCAGGTCGAGCGCGGGCGGGCGGAGCGTGAGCAGGGACTCGTAGGTCCCGACGGGGTCGGTGGTGGGGTCGACGACGGTGAGGACGCCCGCGTACGCCTCGGGGAAGCGGTCGGCGACCAGGCGGGCGCCGCGCGCCGCGGCGGGCCAGGAGGGGCGGCCGGCGTGGTCGACGCGCCGGTGGTTGAGGGCCGCGGTGCCGCCGTCGAGGCTGATGCCGATCCGGACGCCGTGCCGGGCGAGGAGGGCGATCCGGTCGTGGGTGAGCAGGGTGGCGTTGGTCTGCACGGTGGCGTGGACGGCGCAGCCGCCCGGTACGCGGGCGCGAACGGTGTCGGTGAACGCGGCCAGGGTGCCGGCCCCGGCCAGCAGGGGTTCGCCGCCGTGCAGGACGAGCGAGAGCGCGGGCAGGGCGTGGTCGCGGGCGTGCCGGGCGATGCGGTCGGCGGTGCGGTCCAGCACTTCGGCGGGGGCGGCGGCGGGGCGGGTGCGCCAGGTGCGGTCGGGGCCCTCGTAGAGGTAGCAGTAGCGGCAGGCGAGGTTGCAGCGGCCGTGCGCCTTGACGATGAACTGACGGAAGGGGCGCGGTTCCGCCCGTGTCGGGGCGGTGGTCGACCCGGACATCCTGCACCCCCGTACCCGTGATGCGGGCGCGGCTCGTTCGCCCATGTGTGCGGGTGCGTTCCCGGCCGTGGCCCGTGGCCAAACGCGCGGCGGCGGAACTTGCCGGTTTCCGCCGTCCTGTGACCAAGAGCGAGCGGCCTAGTACTACAGGGCTAGAGGCAGTTGTTGAAGCCCCAGAGCATCTCGGCGGGTTTCTTGGCGCGTTCGGTGAGGGTGTCCAGGACCTGGCGCAGCACGGGGTGGTCGAGGGTGCGCAGTTCCTCCAGGTCCAGTGTGAGCAGGTCCGGCAGCGGCTCGCCATGCTCCGGCAGTGCCGTCTCGTCGCCCGCGCTGGTCATCGCTGCCTCCCGTGGTGGTCCTCGGCGGTCCCTGATCCCGTGCTCGCCCGTGCTCGTCCGTGCGGTGCCGGTCAGCCGAGGCCGGCCAGCCGGTCGGCGGTGTCCTCGGCGGTCGGCGGGCCGGTGCCGAGGCTGTCCTCGGGCAGGCGCGCCCACCCGGCGCGGGCCGCGCGGTACGCCTCGCGGGCCGCGCGCGGCCGGGACGCCGCCTCATAGGACATACCCCGCCAGTGATGTGCCTGCGCGCCCAGTTCCACGGCGATCCGGCGGTCGCGGTCCGACTCGGCCACCGCCTCGGCCTCCCGCGCCGACTCGGCCGCCGCCCGGAAGGCGTCCACCGCCTCGTCCAGCCGGGTCGGCCGGGCCAGGCTCCGGTACGCCTCGTACTGCGCCTGTCCCAGCTCCAGCGAGCAGCGCGCGGCCAGCAGCGGGTCGTCCGCCTCGGCGGCCGCGAGCCCGAAGAGGTGCTCCGCCTCGCGCAGGTCCACCCGGTCGCCGCGCAGCCGGTACCGCCGGATCAGGGCGCTGCCCAGCATCAGCAGGCGGTGCGCGGTGTGCGGGCTGCCGGTGTGGGTCTCGCGGCGGCAGTCCCGCAGCACCGGTATCGCCTGGACCAGCGCCTCCCAGGCCCGCTGCCCGGTCTCGGCGTCCGCCCGGCGCAGCAGCACCTCCCCCCACTCGGCGAGCACACCGGCGTAACCGGCGGCCTCCCTCGACGTGTCGGCTGCGGCGCGGGCGAACGCCTCAGCCGCGTCCCGGAGTTCGCGCGGGTCACCCGTCTCGGTGTACCGGGCGGCCCCGATCCGGCCCGCCCTGACGTGGAGTTGGGCGCGCAGGCCACGTCCGGTGGTGGTGGCGAGCGCGGCGTCGACCCGTTCCCGGGCCTCGGTGAGGTCACCGCCGGAGCGGAGCAGGGCGTCGACCAGGTCCAGCCGTACGAGGCTGAGATCGCGCTCCCCGTCCCCGTCGGCCGCCAGCGCGGCACGCAGCGAACCGGCCGCCTGGGCGGCGTGACCGCGTGCCTGCACCGGGTCGTCGGTGGCGTCGGCGAGGCGCAGCAGCAGCCTGCCGTGGGCGAGGGGCAGCTCGGGCGGGCGGTCTCCGCGGTCGGGCCAGATGTCGGCGAACGCCTCCAGCATGCCGACCGCCCCCTGGAGCAGGGCGCTGTCCCCGCCGAGCTGCCACTGCGCCTCCAGCGCGCCGACCCGCTCCAGCGTCAGCCGCATCGCCTGCGCCGGCTCCAGGTCGGGGGCGGCGCAGGCCACGGCGTACTCCCGGTCGGCGCGGCGCAGCAGGTCCAGCGCGGCGGGCCGGTCCCCCCGCCGTCGGCGGTCGGTGGCGGCCGCGCGCAGCACCCGGGCCAGCGCGGCCCGCTCCCGCTGGGCGTGCGGGTGGGCCACGGCACGCTCGGCGGCGGCCTGCGCCTCGGCCAGCAGCGCGGAGCCCCCCTGCACCTCCCACAGCCGCAGCGTGGCGTGCGCGTACTCGGCCCACAGCCCGGGGTCGTCCCCGGCGGGCCCCTCGTTCTCCGTCGCCCCGCGCAGGAGTTGTACGGCGTCGATCACGTCCTGCACCATGCCGTCGGAGTCGAACCTGGCGAGCAGGGTGCGGGCGCGGACCACCGCCGGGTGCGCGGGCCGGGGTCCGGCGGCGGGGCCGGGCCGGGTGCCGTAGAGCCGGAACTGCTCCGGCAGCGGCATGAACCGCTCCAGCACCCGCGCGGCGACCTCGGCGAAGGGCTGGGGCACCAGGGTGGCGTCGCCGTGGTCGCCGGGGTCGGGATACGCGCCGTACAGGCGGGGGCCGGATGCGGTGACCTCAGCGTCCTCAGCGTCTTCGGCGTGGTCCTCCCCGCGCCCCGCCTGGGGAGTGCCGCCGAGCTGGGCGAGGGCGAGGGCCGGGAAGTTGGCGCCGCCCTTGCCGAAGCGCTGCTCGATGTACTCGGAGCAGTGCTTGAGGACGAGCAGGGCCTCGTCCCGGCCCAGGGTGGACAGCAGCGCCTCCCGCACCTCCGGCTCCATCTCGTACCACTGGCCCGCGTCCGGACCGTGGTCCTCACCGGCGCGCCGGACGAGGCCGCCGAGCAGCACCTCGGCGAGTTCGGCGGGGCCGGAGCCGGGCAGCATGGTGCGCTGCACCAGCCGCATCACCGGCAGGCAGAGCGGGGCGGCGGCCAGATAGACGGCGAGGCGGCCGGCGGCCGGTGACGCGGTGGAGCGGAACCGGCTGACCCGCTCCACCGGGGTCGGCCGGCGTCCGCCGCGCGCCGGTGGTGCCGGCCGCTGGTCGGCGCGCACCCAGCCCACCGCGCCGGGCACCGGCCCGGCACCGGCCCCCGCGAGCAGCCGCGCCCACGCCCCGAGCGCCACCGGTTCGGGCGGCAGCACCGGCACGGGCAGCACACCCGGCGGCGGGACGAGGGGCGCGCCGTCCGGCGTCCGTACGCGCAGCGCGGTGCCGCCGGGGGTGTCGCCCCGGGTCAGCTCGCCGTAGGTGACCGGCAGCCGGGTGCGGCTCCACAGGCGCTGCGGGAGCGGCTGGAGCACGGCGACGGGGGCGAGCCGGGCCAGCCGGTGCAGCAGCCGGTGCGCGCGGCCCGAGCGCCACAGCGGGCCCGCGCAGTCGCTGACCAGCAGGGTGATCCGGCGCCCGGTGGGGTCGCTGAGCCGGTCGACGGTGTGCCGGGGCGCCCCGCGCGGGTCGGCGCTCGCGCTGACCGTGGCCTCGCCGTCGGGCCCGGCGTGCAGATGGGCGATCCGGATGTCCCCGAAGGCACCCAACTGGGCGAACACCTGCTGTAGTTCGGCGAAGAGCCGGTCCCACACCCGCATCGAGGGCGCCGCGTCAAGCACCAGCTGGAGCCGGGTGTCCCCGCGTCGCACCTCGCGGTACACGGGGATGATCGACCCTCCTGCCTGTGCGCTGAGTTCGGCGGTGGCCGTCTCGTCCAGCTCGCGGCGCAGCGGGGGCGCGGCGCTGCGGTACGCCTGCAACGGCCGCAGGGCGCGCTGGAGTTCCAGCGGGGAGGGCAGCGCGGGCGCGCCGGGTACGCCGACCGGGAGTGCGGTGAGCCGCGCGGTGGTCCGGGCTCGGGGGTGGTCGTCGCGGGGCGCCGGGTAGAGGGGGACGCTCCGGTCGGGGCCGGTGGCGGGCAGCCCGGCTTCCCGTGGCGGGGCGGGGGGCCGGGGCGCGGGCGGGGAGGCGGGCGAGGGTACGGGCGGAGGTGCGGGCGCGGGGATGTCGCCCGGCCGCGCCGCCGGACCGGCCGGGTGCGGTTCGCCCGTCCAGCGGGCCAGCCACAGGGCGTCGCTCAGCCCCTCCACGTCCGGTTCGAGGCCGGCTCCCCGCAGGTGGAGCACGAGTTCGGCGAGCGGGTCGGGGGCGTCGGGGCCGTGTCGTGCCGGTGCGTCGGGCATCGGCTCCTCACCTCGGGCGGTCGAGTCGCTGGATGAGCAGGTCGGCGAGGCGCTCCCGGCTCGGCGCGGCGGCCGCGTCGGTGAGGTGGATCGCGTTCAACAGCTGGTCGGTGGCGAGGAGTTCACTGCGTGAGCGGTCCAGGAAGCGGGCGATCAGATCGTCACCGGCCCGCGCGGCCTCGTCCCCGAGGTGGGCACGGACGAAGGTGGCGAGCCGGTTGTGGTCGGGGCGGCCCAGCTCCAGGTGGACGCAGCGGCGCATCAGCGGGGCCGGGAAGTCCCGTTCGCCGTTGCTGGTGAGGACCACGAAGGGGAAGGAGGTGCAGCCCACCCGGCCGTCGCGCACCCGCACCTTGGCGCCGTCGGCGGTGAGCACCTCGGCCTCGCCGTCGGGCAGCCGGTCGGTGAGGCGGCGCAGCTCGGGGATCTCGAACTCACCCTCCTCCAGCACGTTCAGCAGGTCGTTGGGCAGGTCGATGTCGCTCTTGTCGAGTTCGTCGATGAGCAGCACCCGCGGGGTGTCCGAGGGCAGCAGGGCGGTGCCGAGCGGGCCTAGCCGGATGTACCCGCCGATGGCCTCGACCGAACCGGGGCTCCCGGCCGCGCTGCCGTACCCGCCCTGCGCCGCGATCTGCACGTCCTGGAGCCGGGCGATGGCGTCGTAGTGGTAGAGCCCGTCCCGCAGGGTCGAGCGGCTGACGATGGGCCAGCGCAGCACCTCGCCGAGCCCCAGCTCGTACGCCACCGAGTGCGCGAGCGTGCTCTTGCCCGCGCCGGGGCTGCCGGTGACGAGGAGCGGGCGGCGCAGATAGAGCGCCGCGTTGATCATCTCCAGCTCCTCGGCGCCGGGCCGGTGCAGCTCGGCCAGGTGCCGGTGGGCGCCGAGCCTCCGGTCGCGGGAGCCGTCGCCGTCCTCGGCCGCGTCGCCGGAGGTGTCGGCGCCGCGCCCGGAGAAGTCCCGCCAGGGCGGGGGCGGGGGCAGCCGGCTCATCCCGTCGTGGGGTTCCCCGGCACCTCGGTAGATGAGCCACTCACTGGATTCGGTCATGTCCGGTCCTCGTCGTCGCTCGTCGCCGGGGGCAGCCGCAGGACGTTCACGGTAGCGAGCCGCCGGACGGCCGGTAGGGGGATCAGGGAGGAACCGGGTCCCCGGATCACGGGGCCTCCAGCAGGTCTCCGGTGCCGGGCAGGGGGCGGTACGGATCGTCGTACAGCAGCGCCGTGCCGTGGGCCCAGTACGACTCGGGGTCCTCGGCGCCGACCCGCCCGCGCAGCGCGTGCACCAGGTCGGGCAGGTGCAGGGCGCCGTCGCCGTCGTCCACGGCCGTCTTCACGCCCCGGTGGAACTCCCCGCACACCGCGTCCGGCCGCCGTCGCCACAGCACCACCCCGAACCCGGCCCGCAGCACCCGGCCGAGCGCGGCGGGATCGTCCGCGGAGCGCGGGTCACCGGGGCGGCACAGCACCGGCACGGTGTGCGGTGCGAGGGCGCGCAGCGCCGCCGTGTCCGGCACGGGTCTGCGCACACCGTCGTCGCAGTCCAGCACCTCGGCCTGCGCCTGACGCCGGTGCAGCCGGCGCCAGCGGTCCCGGCGCTCGGCGTCCGGGTCCTCGTCGTCGTACGTCTCCCAGGGGGCGGCGCGGGTGTGCCGCTCCTCCTCGGGAAGCTGGTCGCGGTCCGAGCAGCGGACCAGGACCGGCCGTTCGGCGCCGAGGGGGACGCCCTCGGGTCCCAGCCGCCACTCGTCCACGGGCAGGCCCAGGTGCAGCTGGGGCAGGGCCGCGTACAGGGTGGCGGGCCGGCCGGGTTCGTCGGAGTGCCGGAACGCCTCGGCCAGGGGTGCGGCCACCTGGCCGGCGAGGCCGTCCAGCGGGGCGCGTTCGCCTTCGTAGAGCCGGGTCGGCTCCTGGCCGGGGCCGCCGCCCACGGAGACCGACCAGTCGCAGTGGTCCGGCTCCCAGCCCCGGCGCAGCACCACCAGCAGCACGGCGGGGGCGAGCGGGGCGGGCAGTCCGGGCGGTTCGGGGAGGGTGGGCTCAAAGACTTCGCCGCCCGCCTCGAACGCGGCCCGCCGGGTGGCCAGTCGGTCACGGCCGAGCAGCTCGGCGCGCCGCTGGGTGAGGGTGTGCCGGTAACCGCTGTCCAGCCCGGCCGCCGTGTGCCGCACCCACTCCCACAGGGCGCGTTCGGCGGCGAGCGCGCTGGGCACGGGCGGGCGCCCGGCGGAGAGCACGCCCATGGCGTAGTCGAGCACCAGCTTCAGGGCGCCGTCCTGACGGGCGTGCTCGTAGAGCAGTCCCAGCCCGTCCCGCCAGCCGCGCGGGGCGGGCACGAGGGACGGCACGCGGAAGCCGGGCAGCGCGCGGAGTATGTCGAGCAGGCCACGGGTGCTGGCGGGCGGGGGCAGGTCGGCGAGCAGTCCCAGCAGCTCGCCCCGCTGCTGCGGGCTGAGGGTGCGGCCGGGGCGGGCACCCAGCTCGCCCTGGATGTCGGCCCAGGTGGGGTCGGGTGTGTCGGCGGTCCGCTGGCGGTCGCGGTGGTAGCGGTCGTGGGCGTGGAAGACGGACTGGTAGACGTCGTCACCGGCGGCGGGGAGCGGCAGCGTGCGCAGGCGCTCGACGCCGATGGAGGTACCGCCGCCGCCGTGGTCCGCGCGGGACTTGAGCACCCCGACGACCTCACCGCGTACGGGGTCGACCACCGGGCCGCCGGAGACGCCGGACGGCAGGTCGTTCTGCCCGAGCCTGACCTGCTCCTCGGGCGACCAGGCGCTGATGGTGCCCTGCACGGTGAGGCCGCCGTCCAGGATCTGCAGCCTGCCCCGGGGCGCGGTCCACCCCGCGTAGAACACCCTGTCCCCGCCGAAGTGGGGGTTGGGGCGCTCGGACACGTACACGCAGGTGTGGCCGACGGGCTCACGCAGCCGGACCAGGGCGAGGTCGGGCGCGGGCCAGCCGCCCGGCACGGGCGGCCCGGTCAGCTCCGGGAGCGTCGCCGCCACGCGTCCGGGCACGGCACGCGGCTCGTCGTACGGACTGGTGCGGTACACCACGGTGACCTCGCCCCCCTCCCCGGCATGGACCACGTGTGCGCAGGTCAGAACCCAGTTCGGCGCGACGAAGAAGCCACTGCCGAGGAAGCCGCCGGGCTCGTCGTGGGCATACCCGGCCCCCGCGTGATGAATGCGTACGGTCGCCGCCAGAACGAGGTCACGCAGCGCAAAACCCGCAGCACCGTCCCCCTCCGGTGCGCCCCCGCCGTACCCCGCGCTCATCCCGGATGCCCCCACACGCCGCGCGACGCTTCAGGTCGGGGGGTTGGGGCGGGGCGGGGAGCGGGCAGGGGGGAGGGCGCCGCGAGCGGGGGCGCGGGCGGGGCGGGGGCGGTCCCGGGTGCGGGGGCGGGCCCCGGGGCGGGGTCCGCGGGCGGGGCGGGGGCGGTCCCGGGTGCGGGGGCGGTCCCGGGTGCCGGGTCGGTCCCGGGTGCGGGGCCCGCGTCCGGTGTGGGCGCCGCCGCCGGAGGCACGGTCGGGGCGGGGGCGGCCCCCGGTGCGGGGTTGGTCCTCGGCGCGGGGCCCATGTCCGGCGCGGGGCCCGCGTCCGGTGCGAGGCCCGCGCTCGCGGCCCCCCTCGCCGCGCCGCTCGGGTCGGGCGGGCCGCCGGTCCAGGTCAGGGTGACCGTGAGGGCCGCCTTGGCCTCGCCGTCCGCGAGCAGACCGACCACCTTGCCGGCCTTCGCGGTCAGCTCGATGCCGAACTCCACGCTGACCTCGTCCGGCCGCACCGCGCTCAGCGGGCCGGACAGCGACCGGGCCACCCCGGTGATCAGCGAGTGCAGGCTCTCCACGCTCGCCTCCACCCGGTCGTGGAAGCCGGTGTCGGTGTACGACAGCTCCTCCGCCCCCGAGATCCTGGCCCACACCGGCGTCCCGTCCGGCAGCTCGATCCGCGCCACCCGCGTCGATTCCCCGTGCATCGGACTCCCCGCCCTCTCCCCCGCTCGTCCCCCGACCCCTGCCGCACCCGGCGCCCGTCACCTCTCGCGGGGCACCGGCTGCCCAGCTCGTCCGGCGGCTGCCTATGATTTTCCTGTCCTCTCCCGGCTCCCCAGCCGGAACAGGCGGCGCCCTCGCCCCTCGCGGTCACATCCGCGAATGAGGGTTCTTCCCGCCCAGGACCGGACCTACCCCTGCACCGACCGACGGAGCGTCATCCATGTACTTCACCGACCGAGGCATAGAAGAACTGGAGAAGCGGCGCGGCGAGGAAGAGGTCACCTTCGAGTGGCTCGCCGAGCAGCTGCGTACGTTCGTCGACCTGAACCCCGACTTCGAGGTCCCGGTGGAACGCCTGGCCACCTGGCTGGCCCGCCTGGACGACGAGGACGACGGGGACGACGAGTAACCCGCTTCCGCACGCGACCCGAGGGCCCGGCTCACCCGAGCGGGGCCCGCAGAGTCATGCCCGCACACCGCCGTCATACCCGCATACCGCCCCCCGGGCCCGCGCACCGCCGGCCCCCCTTGTCCCCCGAACGGGTGTCTTGACTTCCGACCGCCGCGATATATCGTGATTACCAGGAGACGCGATATGGCGTGACGGGTCGGCATGCTCGCCCACCGCGCATCGCCACGCTCCTCCCTCTTGTCCGCGTCACGCCCGAGGAGGACCCGTGTCCGAGTGGACCGTCACCGACCCCCAGAAGCTGAGCTTCGACGCCCCCGTGACCGAGCTGAACGTCCGCGTCGTCAACGGCACGGTGAACGTGGTGGGCACCGAGGAGAGCACCGCCCGCCTGGAGGTCTCGGACATCGAGGGCCCACCCCTGATCGTCACGCACAGGAACGGCACCCTGACGGTGGCGTACGAGGACCTGCCGTGGAAGGGCTTCCTGAAGTGGCTGGACCGCGAGGGCTGGCGGCGCAGCGCCGTCGTCTCCATCGCGGTCCCGGCGGCCACCCATGTGGAGGTGGGCGTGGTGGGCGCCGCAGCGGTCGTCTCCGGGGTGCGCGGTCCGTCCGTGGTCAAGGGCGTCACGGGAGACACCACCCTCGTGGGCGTCTCCGGGCCGGTCCGCGCGGACACCGTCTCCGGCAATGTGGAGGCCCAGGCCGTCAGCGGCGATCTGCGGTTCAAGTCGGTGTCCGGCGATCTGACGGTGGTCGAGGGGGCGGGCCCCTCCGTCCGCGCCGACTCGGTCAGCGGCTCGATGATCATCGACCTGGACCCGGAAGGCCCCACCGATGTGCGCCTGACCAGCGTCTCCGGTGAGATCGCGATAAGGCTCCCGCACCCGGCGGACACCGATGTGGAGGCGAACACCGCCAGCGGCTCGATCTCCAACGCCTTCGACGGCCTGCGCGTGCAGGGCCAATGGGGCGCCCACAAGATCACCGGCCGCCTCGGCTCCGGCAGCGGCAAGCTCCGGGCCACCACGGTCTCCGGCTCGATCGCCCTGCTGCGCCGCCCGGCCGAGGAGGACGACCTCGCCGGGGAGACCGGCCCCGCCTCCGCCTCCCCCGCGGACGGCACGACCGACAAGAAGGTGCTCTGACATGCCCCCCGTCTTCGCCCACGGCCGCCTCCGCCTGTACCTCCTCAAACTGCTCGACGAGGCCCCGCGCCACGGCTACGAGGTGATCAGGCTCCTCGAAGAACGCTTCCAGGGCCTGTACGCCCCCTCGGCGGGCACCGTCTACCCGCGCCTGGCCAAGCTGGAGACCGAGGGCCTGGTCACCCACACCACCGAGGGCGGCCGCAAGGTGTACTCCATCACCGAGGCGGGCCGCGCCGAGCTGGCCGACCGCAGCGGTGAACTGGCCGACCTGGAGCTGGAGATCCGGGAGTCGGTCGCCGAGCTCGCCGCCGAGATCAGGGCCGATGTGCGGGGTGCCGCGGGCGACCTGCGGCGCGAGGTGCGCGCCGCGGCCTCCCGCACCCGCGGCGCCGGGGCGGGCGGCGCCCGTCCGGGTCCCTTCGGTGAGCCGGCCGCCCAGGGAGACGCCGAGGCATGGCGCACCGCCAAGGAGGAGATGCGCCGCGTCAAGCAGGAGTGGAAGGAGCAGGCCCGGCGAGCCAAGGACGAGAGCCGCCGCGCCCGCGAGGACGCCCAGCAGGCCCGGCGCCAGGCCCAGGAGGCCCAGTCGCAGGCGAACGCCCGAGCCCAGGAAGAGATGCGCCGTCTCGCCGGCCGGGTCCAGGAGCGGGTGCAGGACCACTTCACGCGCGGCGACTGGCCCACGGGCGTCCGCGAGGGCCTTGCCGAACTCGCCAGGGAATTCGGCGACTTCGGCAAGGAGCACGGCAGGCGGCCCGACCCGGGCGGGGCCGGCCCCGAAGGCGCGGGCCGCGTCAAGGCCGAGCCAGTCCCAGAGTACTCCAACACCCCCCCGGACTTCCCGATGGAGTACGTGCCCGCCTGGACCCATGAGCCCCCCACCGGCGACCCGGCCCGCGATCTGGACCGCCTGCTGGACCGTTTCCGGGACGACGTCCGGGACGCTGCCCGCGACCAGGGCATCACCGAGGGCCAGCTGCGCGACGTCCGCCACCGGCTGTCGGCGGCGGCGGCCCACATCGGCGCGATACTCAACGGCCCCAAGGCCTGAGCCAGGGCTGAACCAGGGCTGAGCCAGGCCTGAGCCAGATATGAGACAGGTTCGAGCCGCGTCGAAGAGGGCTCCGCGTCAGCCCGCCTGTACGGCCCCCTCGCCGTACAGGACCCGTCGCAGCGACTCGTGGGTGTCCGTGGTCGGCGAGCACCTCGGCGATAGGGGGTTCAGGAGGTGCTGAGCACGATCTTCCCGAACTGCTCGCCGGACTCCAGCCGTTCGAAGCCCTCACGGGCGCGGTCCAGCGGCAGTACCTCGTCGATCACAGGGCGCACACCGGTCGCGGCGCAGAAGGCGAGCAGATCCTCCAGCTCGTCCTTGGTGCCCATGGTGGAGCCGACGACCTTGAGTTCGAGGAAGAAGATACGGGTCAGTTCGGCATGGGAGGGCCGGTCACCGCTGGTGGCACCGGAGATCACGACGGTGCCGCCGGGCCGCAGCGACTTGATGGAGTGCGACCAGGTCGCGGCGCCCACGGTCTCGATGACCGCGTCCACCCGCTGCGGCAGCCGCGCCCCCGGCTCCACGGCCTCGACGGCGCCCAGCTCCAGCGCCCGCTTCCGCTTGGCCTCGTCCCGGCTGGTGGCGAAGACCCGCAGCCCGGCCGCCCGGCCGAGCACGATGGCGGCCGTGGCGACACCGCCGCCCGCGCCCTGCACCAGGACCGAGTCGCCGGGCCGCACCCCGGCGTTGGTGAACAGCATCCGGTACGCGGTCAGCCAGGCGGTGGGCAGACAAGCGGCCTCGGCGAAGGACAGCTCCTTCGGCTTGGGCAGCAGGTTCCAGGTGGGCACGGCGACCTGCTCGGCGAAGGTGCCCGGGTAGCGCTCGGTGAGGATGGAGCGGGGTTCACGGGGGCCGACACCGTGGCCGCTCTGGCCGATGACGGAGTGCAGGACGACCTCGTTGCCGTCCTCGTCGATCCCGGCGGCGTCGCAGCCGAGGATCATCGGCAGCCGGTCCTCGGGGAGCCCGACACCCCGCAGGGACCAGAGGTCATGGTGGTTGAGGGAGGCGGCGCGGACGGTGACGGTGCTCCAGCCGGGCCGGCCCTCGGGGGCCGGGCGCTCCCCCAACTCAAGGCCGGAGAGCGGCTGGTCGCGGTCGATCCGGGCGGCGTAGGCGGCGAACATGGCCACGACGATAGGTTCCGGCCCGCCCCGGCGGAACCGGCCGACGGTGTGACACACACCCTCTTGCGTGCACACACCCTCTTACGCGAGCCCGCCCACTGGACCCAGCGGTGGCGACGACCGACGCCGCGCCGGCCCCGGAGAGCGCGAACGGCCCCGCCCCCATGGGGCGAGGCCGTTCCCGTCGGACGCGGGCGCCGGGGCTCAGCGCCGGGCGACGCCCTCCGCGCGGGCGGCGGCCGCGACGGCGGCCGTCACCGCCGGGGCGACCCGCTCGTCGAACGGGGAGGGGATCACATAGTCGGCGGCGAGGTCGTCGCCGACGACGGCGGCGAGCGCCTCGGCAGCGGCGATCTTCATGCCCTCGGTGATCCGGGAGGCCCGCACCTGGAGCGCACCGGCGAAGATGCCGGGGAAGGCGAGCACGTTGTTGATCTGGTTGGGGAAGTCGGAGCGCCCGGTGGCGACGACGGCCGCGTACTTGTGCGCGACCTCCGGATGCACCTCGGGGTTCGGGTTGGCCATGGCGAAGACGAAGGCGCCCTTCGCCATGGAGGCGACCGCCTCCTCGGAGACCGTGCCACCGGAGACGCCGACGAACACATCGGCGCCGGCCAGCGCGTCCTCCAGCGTGCCGGTGAGCTTCGCCTTGTTGGTGAAGGACGCCAACTCCCGCTTGACGTCGGTCAGGTCGGTCCGGTCGGCGGAGACGACGCCCTTGCGGTCGGCGACCGCCACGTCCCCGATACCGGCCTCGACCAGCATCCGGGCGATGGCGACACCGGCAGCCCCGGCCCCGGAGATGACGACGCGCAGCTGTCCGATCTCGCGACCGCTGAGCCGGGCCGCGTTGCGCAGCGCCGCCAGCGTGACGACGGCGGTGCCGTGCTGGTCGTCATGGAAGACCGGGATGTCCAGCCGCTCCTGGAGCCGCCGCTCGATCTCGAAGCAGCGCGGCGCGGAGATGTCCTCCAGGTTCACGCCGCCGAAGGACGGGGCGAGCCGGACGACGGTCTCCACGATCTCGTCGACTCCGGTGCAGGCGAGGGCGATCGGGACCGCGTCGACACCGCCGAACTGCTTGAAAAGGATCGCCTTGCCCTCCATCACGGGGAGGGACGCCTCGGGACCGATGTCCCCGAGACCGAGCACGGCCGTGCCGTCGGTGACGACGGCGACGACCGAGGACTTCCAGGTGTAGTCGTTGACCAGCTCCGGCTGCTCCGCGATCGCGGTGCACACGCGCGCGACGCCGGGGGTGTACGCGAGGGAAAGGTCTTCCGTGTCCCGGACCGGCACGGTGGCCCGCACGGCCATCTTGCCGCCGCGGTGCAGCGCGAACACGGGGTCGAAGGAGTCGAGGGGCTCGGCCGCCCCGCCCTCCGGTCCGGCACCGCTGTCGCTGCGAGGATTGACGATCTCCGCTGCCACTTTGTCTTACCCCTTAGGTATGCATGGTTGAGGGTCGACCACTCCGGGTGAGGAGTGGGCGGGCACCGCGCACGGCTCGGTTGACGGATACGTACGAGCACATACGCGACGGGCGCGCCGCACACGCGCCCTGAGCCCCGGGTGAGGGGTGTAAAGAACCTTCATACCGGACGGACGGGCGGACCACGAGTCCATTAGGCGCAAGGTCACATGTCGCCCCGGAATGCCGGCCGCCCCCCACCGGCCGCCCACTGGGCTCCGACCGGCATCCCACCGGCCTCCGACCCGCTTCCGACCGGGCCTCCCACAGGACCACCCGGGGGCCGCCTCAAGGGAGTCTCAAGCGCCCCGCGAATCCCCCGAAAGTGCGCACAATGCCCGTCCGCATCGTGAGATCCACTGCAAATTTTCCGGTGTGAAAAGAGTATTTCCGCAGATCATCCCGTCTGAATGGCACGCGGATGTACCGACCTGATGCGGTTCTCGATCACCCGTTATCCGATTTTGACATTGTGACGTGCCTGAATGGCGTAGCCCGAATGGCAAGATGCCGTGAACCCACGTGGTCGCGGCACCCGAAGGTGAGTGTTCTCGTCGACCCGTCGGTATGCCTTCTCTTCCCATCCGCCGGAGGAACCACGATGACCGCAAGCTCCACCCGTCGTACGACCGCACGGTCCCGCCTCGCAGCGGTCGGTGCGATCGCGGTCGCGGGCTCCCTGCTCCTCACCGGCTGCGGTGACCAGACCAAGAGCAAGGACTCCGGCAGCACCACCGACAGCAGCGCCCCCCTCGCCAAGCTGCTCCCCTCCGCCCTCCGGGACAAGGGCGAGATCCACGTCGGCTCCGACATCCACTACGCCCCGGTGGAGTTCAAGGACTCCTCCGGCAAGGTCGTCGGCATCGACCCGGACATCGCCGCCGCCCTCGGCAAGCAGCTCGGCGTGAAGTTCACCTTCGACGAGGGCACGTTCGACGGCCTGCTCACCGGCCTGCGCTCCGGCCGGTTCAGCATGGCCATGTCGGCGATGACGGACAACAAGAACCGGCAGGAGGGCGTCGACCCCGACACCGGCAAGAAGGTCGGTGAGGGCGTCGACTTCGTCGACTACCTGACCGCCGGCGTCTCCATCTACACCCGCAAGGGCGACACGGGCGGCATCACCGGCTGGTCGGACCTGTGCGGCAAGAAGCTCGCCGTCCAGCGCGGCACGGTCTCGGAGGACCTGGCCAAGCAGGAGGCCAAGAAGTGTCCGGCCGGCAAGAAGATCGCCATCGAGCCGTTCGACGACGACGAGCAGTCCCAGACGCGTCTGCGTTCGGGCGGCGTGGACGCGGCCTCCTCTGACTTCCCGGTCGCCGCCTACGCGGTGAAGACCTCTGGCGGCGGCAAGGACTTCGAGGTCGTGGGCGACCAGGTCGAGGCCGCCCCGTACGGCATCGCCGTCGCCAAGAAGGACACGCAGCTGCGCGACGCCCTGAAGGCCGCGCTGGACGCGATCGTCAAGAACGGCGAGTACGCCAAGATCCTCAAGAAGTGGGGCGTGCAGGACGGCGCCGTCAAGGAAGCCGCGGTCAACGGCGGCAAGTGATCCGCGGAACGTCAGCGGCCACCGAGAGGCAACACCTGTGAGTGAGATCGAGAAGACGGCCGGGGGCAAGGACGCTCCCCCGGCCGCGCCGGAGGGCATCAAGGCCATCCCGGTCAAGCACTACGGACGCTATGTGTCCGCCGTCGTCGCCATCGCCCTGTTCGCGGCGATCGTGTACGCCTTCAGCCAGGGCAAGATCAACTGGCAGGCGATCCCGGACTACTTCTTCGACGACCGCATCCTGACCGGTGTCGGCAAGACCCTGCTGCTGACGGTCCTGTCGATGGTGATCGGCATCGTGGGCGGCATCGTCCTCGCGGTGATGCGGCTGTCGAAGAACCCGGTGACCTCGTCGATCGCCTGGTTCTACATCTGGTTCTTCCGCGGCACCCCGGTGCTGGTGCAGCTGTTCCTGTGGTTCAACCTGGGGCTCGTCTTCGAGTACATCAACCTGGGCCCGATCTACAAGAACTACTGGTCGGACTTCATGACGCCGCTGCTGACGGCGCTGCTCGGCCTCGGCCTCAACGAGGCCGCGTACATGGCGGAGATCTGCCGCGCCGGCCTGCTCGCGGTGGACGAGGGCCAGACCGAGGCGTCGCACGCGCTGGGCATGAGCCACGCCAAGACACTGCGCCGGATCGTGATCCCGCAGGCGATGCGCGTGATCGTGCCGCCCACGGGCAACGAAGTGATCAACATGCTGAAGACGACCTCGCTCGTGGCGGCCGTCCAGTATCCCGAACTCTTCCGCTACGCCCAGGACATCGGCCAGAACTCCGGCGCCCCGGTGGAGATGTACTTCCTCGCCGCCGCCTGGTACCTGATCATGACGTCGGTCCTGAGCGTCGGCCAGTACTACATCGAGCGCTACTACGCCCGAGGCTCCAGCCGGCAGCTGCCTGCCACTCCCTGGCAGAAGGTGAAGGCGAACATGTTCTCCCTGGGCCGTCCGAAGGGAGGCGCGGCATGAGCGACAAGCTGAGCGACAACGACACCCCGCCGAAGGCGACCGTGCCGATGGTGAAGTCCGAAGGCGTGCACAAGTCCTTCGGCGCGGTCGAGGTCCTCAAGGGCATCGACCTGGAGGTGAAGCCGGGCGAGGTGTTCTGCCTCATCGGCCCCTCGGGTTCCGGCAAGTCGACGTTCCTCCGGTGCATCAACCACCTGGAGAAGGTCAACTCCGGCCGTCTGTACGTCGACGGCGAGCTGGTCGGCTACCGCCAGAAGGGCGACAAGCTGTACGAGCTGCGGGACAGCGAGGTCGCGCGGAAGCGCCGGGACATCGGCATGGTCTTCCAGCGCTTCAACCTCTTCCCGCACATGACGGCCGCGGAGAACGTCGCCGAGGCGCCCGTGCAGGTCAAGGGCGTCTCCAAGCGGGCGGCGCAGGAGCAGGCGATGCAGCTCCTGGAGCGGGTGGGTCTCGGCGACAAGGCGGGCAACTACCCCTCCCAGCTCTCCGGCGGCCAGCAGCAGCGGGTGGCGATCGCGCGGGCGCTCGCCATGGAGCCCAAGCTGATGCTGTTCGACGAGCCGACGTCGGCGCTCGACCCGGAGCTGGTCGGTGACGTCCTCGACGTCATGCGCGACCTCGCCGAGTCCGGTATGACGATGGTCGTCGTCACCCACGAGATGGGCTTCGCCCGCGAGGTGGGCGACAGCCTGGTCTTCATGGACGGCGGCGTGGTCGTCGAGTCCGGCCACCCCCGCGACGTCCTGACCAACCCCCAGCACGAACGCACCCAGTCGTTCCTGTCGAAGGTGCTGTAGGCGGACGGACAACTGAGGGCAGACAGCTGAGGAGGGGCGGTACGGGTCACCCCGTGCCGCCCCTCCTCCGTGTGTCACCTCAGCGCGAGCAGCAGCGTGTCCGACGGCGAGCACCACACCGGACGGGCCTCCGCGAAGCCCCTCTCGCGCAGGGCGGCCGCGTGTGACGCCGCGGAAGGGGTGTCGCCGTCGGCGTGTTCGCCGTAGATCTCGAAGCGCCGGGCGGTCGGCTCGGCGAGGACCGGGTCCTGGGCGGCGAGCTGCCACCACTCCCGCCAGTCCAGGACGCCGCCCTGCCTGGCCCGGTCCATCCGTGCGTGGCGCAGGGCGCGCTCGGCGGCGTTGATCCGGGGCGTGGAGTCGTCGGTCATGTGGTCGGCGTTCATGAGGACCCCGCCCGGCCGCACCAGCCCGGCGAGCTGCCCGTAGAGCGCCGCGAGGGGTTCGGTGTGCAGCCAGTGCAGCGCGGTGGCCGTGAGGACGGCGTCGTACTCGGCGTACGGCAGCGCCGCCGTCCACCCCGGGTCCTTGAGGTCGGCCTCGACGAAGGTGACCCGGTCGTCGCCCGCGAAGGTGCCGCGCGCGATGGTGAGCAGGGCCGGGTCGAGGTCGACACCGGTGCTGACGGCGTCCGGGAACCGGGCCAGCAGGCGCGCGGTGATGGTGCCGGTGCCGCACGCGAGGTCGAGCACGCGCGGGGCCGTACCGGCGAACGCCTCGACCATGTCGAGCATGACCCGGAACCGCTCCTCGCGGTCGGGCAGGTACCACTCCTGCTGCCGGTCCCAGCTCTCCTGCCAGGCGGCCCAGTCCGTTCCCATGCCTGTGGTGGTCACGATTCCCCATCCCCTTCGGTGCACGCGTAATACCCTGGGAGCACGACCGGCTGTTACCCGCCCGCACACATGACCATAGAGCGCCCCCGTAAGGACTACAAGTGGAACTGGCCCATTACTCGGACTACGCCGTACGTCTCGTCAACAGCGAGGAGCCGGGCCAGGGCAAGGACTCCCTGACCTCCGTGGAGGCCGTACGCGACCTCTTCGGCGGGAACGCGTCGGCGGCCCGCCGCGCCACCGACGCCGATGTCACCCGCTTCCGCTCGGTCCGCGGCAGGCTGCGCGCTGTCTTCGAGGCGGCGGACGAGGGGGACGAGACTCTGGCCGTGGACCTGCTGAACTCCCTGCTGCTGGAGTTCCCGGTCAGCCCGCAGATCTCCGGCCACGACCACCGCGACGAGGACGGCCGCCCGCTGTGGCACATGCACCTGGCCGACCACCCGTCGAACGCGACCGCCGGCTACGCGGCCATCGCCGCGATGGGCCTGGCCTTCCACCTGACCGAACACGGCGTCGACCGCCTGGGCCTGTGCCAGGCGGCCCCCTGCCGCAACGCCTACCTGGACACCTCCACCAACCGCTCCCGCCGCTACTGCTCGGACCGCTGCGCGACCCGCGCCAACGTCGCCGCCTACCGCGCCCGGAAGCGCCTGGCCGCCGACCGGTCCGACGGCAGCGGCCTGGCGGCGGAGAACGCCCAGCGCAGCATCGCCAGCGGCGAGCGCCGGCCCGCGAGCGGCCGGTAGCGCAGCCAGGCCCGCCCGAGGATCAGCTCCTCGGGCACCACCCCGTAGTCGGTGCTGTCCCCGCCGGCGTACGGGTTGTCGCCGAGCACCCACCAGCCGCCCTCGCGCCGCTCGACCGCACGCTTGACGACCAGCAGATCCTGCTGGAAGGGGTGGCGCAGGACGACGATCTCCCCCGGCCGGACGGGGCTGCCGTACCGCAGCAGCAGCCGGTCCCCGTGGCGCAGCGTGGGCACCATGGAGGGGCCCGTCACCTCGGCGAGACCGAAGGGCGGCAACGCTCGGCCCCGCTCGGTCTCCTGCGACAGCTCCGGCATGCCCGGCACCTCCCCGGTCCGTTCCTCCACAGTCTCAGTGTGACCCCGGACTTTTGTCCTAAGCCCTGGGGGGCACTCGGGAAAACCAGTCCCTCAGGGAGTAATGTCCCACCTGAGAAGACGATCACGAGGAAGGAACGCTCCATGCTTTCCCGCCTGTTTGCCCCCAAGGTCAAGGTCAGCGCCCACTGCGACCTGCCCTGCGGTGTGTACGACCCCGCCCAGGCCCGCATCGAGGCGGAGTCGGTCAAGGCCATCCAGGAGAAGATGGCCGCCAACGACGACGTGCACTTCCAGACCCGTGCCACGGTGATCAAGGAGCAGCGCGCCGAGCTCGCCAAGCACCACCTGGACGTGCTCTGGAGCGACTACTTCAAGCCGCCGCACTTCGAGAGCTACCCCGAGCTGCACACCCTCATCAACGAGGCCGTCAAGTCCCTCTCCACCGCCAAGGCCTCCACGGACCCGGCGACGGGCCAGAAGGCCCTGGACTACATCGCCCAGATCGACAAGATCTTCTGGGAGACCAAGAAGGCTTGATCTTTGATTAGGCCGTCTGACCTGCGGTTTCGCAGGTCGCATCGCCTACCTGTCCGCACCCGGTCCGCAGGCCGCCGAGCACGGCGTCCATGACGGCCCGGGTGCGGTCTTCTTCGCCCGGCCACAGATGTGCGTAGATCCTGAGCATGATGACGGCGGACGCGTGGCCGAGAACCAGCTGCACCTGCTTCACGCTCGCGCTTGCGGGAAGGCCGAAGCAACGTGATGCCCTGTGCGGACAGTGACCGCTCGAAGGGTTCGGAGGCGAAGCCCTTATCGGTGATCAGCAGCAGACCGGGCCGTTCGCGGACCAGGTCGCCGTCGATCTCCAGCATCGCGGCCAGTACCTCCCGCTCGCCGGGCTTCGGATCGGCCAGGGCCCACAGGATCGGCATCCCGGTCGGCGTGCACACCAGGTACAGCCGCAGTCCCCGGAAGAACCGTGAATGCGACGCGCAGTAGCCGTAGTTCGCCCAGCCGGCCAGTTGCGACCGCTTGACGGTGGGGCGGGACATCCCGCAGGGCACCGGAGTGGAATCGGCGATCCACACGGTGTCGTGCCAGAAGTCCGTATCCTTCGCCAGCGTCCGGATGACCCGTTTGATCTGCGGCAGCGCGGCCCGCAGCCGCTTGTTGTAACCGGAGTCCCGTGGGCCTCGCTGTGGAAGCCCAGCAGGGCCTGCATGACCGCCAGACACAGCAACTCCGAGTGACTGAGCTTCGGCGGACGTCCGGGCGGGCGGAGGATCCCGGCCCACTCATCGTCGATCTTCACATACAGTGCGGTCACGAGGGTGTTCAGTTCTGTCGTCACAAACGGATCTTGAACACCCTCCCTTCATGCCTGCAGCCATTTGGACAGACTCGTCTAGGCTCGACCACCCCAACGTCAGGAAGGTCTGGGCCGACCAAGGCTTCGCCGGCCGCCTGGTCGAGTGGACCACCCGGATCCTCGGCCGCGACCTGGAGATCGTCCGCAAAGACCCCGACCAGCGCGGCCTCCAGGTCCTGCCCAAGCGGTGGGCGGTAGAGCGCACCTTCTCTTGGATCACCGCCCACCGGCGCCTGGCCCGGGACTACGAGACCAGCCCCGCCCACTCTGAGACGATGATCCGCTGGGCCATGATCGGCATCACGGTCCGCCGACTCACCCGGGGCCGTGCAGCGGTGCGTCCCGGCCCACGACCGCTCGTGCGGCAATCCTCGTAACCAGCCGCCCGGCCGCTCGGCGGCGGCCGCCACGGTCGGCGAGCTACAGAGTCAAGAACCCCTCAACCTCGCGTTCAAGGCCAGGCGGCAGGTTGGCCAACTTCGAGACGATCAGGCGGACATCCCGCCTGAGTTCGGGGAACTCACTCCAGACCCCCGCACTCCTGGTGAGTACAGTGGCGAGCAGATCGCCCTCGTACATGTCGCCTTCCGCCAGTGGGTCGACCCGGAGGATCTCCACCGCCACGGGCAGGAGATAGAGCAGGCCCACGTCTTGCCTGATCAGCAACCGCAGGTCCTCGACCGTCAGGCCGCCGATCGGCTTGCGCCGAAGCTCGTGCACAGCCGCCATCAGCCGGGTTTCGCCGCCCGACGGGGCTGGCCATCGGCCACGCTCAAGCTCCTCAAGGGAGCGGTCACGTTTCACGAGTCGAGTCACCGACTGATCGTCCCACGTCAGATCTCGAACACGGTCTGACGTGCTGTCCCAGCTCTGCGGGACGAAGGCATGTGGGTGGATCCCAATGGCAACTCGATAAGGTCAGCCCATGCGAGGGGATCCAGTGATGGAACTGCCAGATGACGAATATCGACGCATCTGGGGCCGGTTCTACGACGAGTTCGCTTTCCGCCCCAGTGTGTCCCGATGGCCAGCGATCAAGGAACCCGCCATGTCGGTCACCTGGAGCCTTTTCGCGCTTGACGACGATCCGAACTATGAGCGTTTGGATCGCTTCGTCGAGGTAGTCGAGCAGGGGTTGCGTTCCTGCACTGCTCCGAACGGAATGTTGCTCGCGCTCGACTGGAACCACACCTCGTACCGCTTTTCACCAAGGGAAGTCGGCGGCCGTGGACAGGAAAGCTGGCCCTTGAGTCCGTACCCGGATGGGGACTACTACATCTATCTGTCTGAAGACTTCCGCACCGGAAGTTTCGGACATCCTTGGGAAGGATCTTTCTGCTTGTTCGGTGAGCATCTCCTGCACACCGCATCCGCAGAGTTGGACAACATCCTCGGCCAGCCGATCCGTAGGGGCGGCAAGGCAGTGAACCCCAACTGAGTCGGTCTCGCCTCAACAGCGCCCATCTGTTCAGACTGGCAGCGCGCTCACCACCCTTGTGTCTGTGACGTGGAGAACAGAAGCGCTCAGGCTGCGCGGAACTTCTGCAGTTGCGAAGCACGGCACACAGCCTCTGCCAGGTGCTCGGGCCGCAGTCCGAGGTGCGGATCGGGCTGGACGAGGAATGTGGCCATTCCCGCGGCAGTGCGCTCAGCTGCCCAAACGTGGTCGAGATCAGTGAAGTCGTCATCGATCCAGATGGCAGGGGTGTCGCCGAGCCAGGCGTCGACGTGGTCGCGCTTCCACAGGTAGCCGTTGGGGTGGCTGGTGGTGATCTGGGGGCGCGGTAGGTCGACGTACGGCAGGTCTGGCAGACCCAGGAGAGGTCCGATGAGCGTGGCGGCATCCTGCCGCCAACTGGTGCACCAGACCGGGGTGAACAGGCCGGAGCGGATAATGTCCAGGAGCAGGCGGCCGTGCTCGGGGTCGAGCCAGATGGTGACCGGGTCTTCGGCGCTTCGGTCGGCCGGGACGACGTCATGCCGGGTGTGGGTGGCCGGGGTCGAGCCGTCCGCGTTCGGGAAGGGTATGAGGATGCCGTCGACGTCGAGGAGCAGGTAGGGCGGGCGCATCGGTTCCTCCAGCGGTCAGAGCTTGCGGGCGCGGATCAGCAGGGTGGCGGGCGAGCGGCCCATGCGGAGGTCGTGGAACTCCTTCGCGGAGCTGAGGCGGAAGCCGGTCCGGCTGAGGTGCCGCTCCCAGCGGTCGGTGTCGAACTCCCAGCGGGCGATGGGGAGACGGGTGCGGTCGGGCAGTGTGACGAAGTCGCGACGGGGGCGGTCATCGCCTGAGGCGCTACGCCTGCCGCGCTGCGGGTGCGGAACGGAGAAGGCGAGCACCCGACCGGGCTTGAGTCGCTGAGCGATAGCCGGCAGCAGGAGCTCGGGGGCGACGAGCCCTACTGCGCCGAAGACGGAGTAGATCGCATCGAACTGCTCGTCGGAGGCGTGCAGGTAGTGCAGAGCGTGACCGGCGACGAAGGTGAGGTTGTTCAGCCTTCCGTAGTGGGAGCGGGCGCGGCGGACCTGGAGGCCGACGAAGTCGACGCCGGTGACGCGAGCACCCTGGCGCGTAGCGAGGTGCGCAGCGTTGCGGCCGGGGCCACAGCCGAGTTCCAGGATTCGCGTGCCGCGCAGGTCCGGGCCGAGGATGTCGGCGGCGGGGCCTTGGCCGGGTCTCGTGGTCCACTCCATCCGGGCGGGCACGGCCAGGGGTTCGGCGACCCCGGCTGCGGTGCGCTGGATGGCGTGGGCGTGCCAGGGCGAGGTCTGGGCGAGCACGTCAGATCTCCAGGAGGTGGAGTACGTCGGTGAGGTGCCGGCGGACGACCTTGATGTAGCCGGGGTCGGTGGCCGGGTCGTTGATCCAGCGGACCGACTGCTCCAAGAACCACTCGACGGCCCACATGCGGTGCCAGCCCAGCGCCCAGTTCTCGGCGGTGAGCCCGCCGCGCGGGGCGAGTGCGTCCGGGGTGCCACCGGCCACGACGTACTGCTCCAGGAAGACGCGCAGCCGGAGCGGGTGCGGAGGCACGATGGTGCCGTACCAGCTGGCGAGGTCGAGGACACCGGGGCCGGTGAAGGCGCGGGCGAAGTCGAGCAGCCTCCAGCCGTGCTCGCCGATGTGGAGGCTGGTGGGGTGGAACTCGGAGTGAACCCAGCCGAAGGGTGCGAGCGTCGCCCCGACCGAGCGGGCGTCGGCGGCCCGCACGATCTTGTCGAGAGCGTCCTCGACGTCATCGGTGTCCTGCCACCGGTCGGCCTTGCGCAGTCCTTCGAGATGCTCCAGCGCTCGGACGGGCAGCGTCCGCAGCCGTTCTCGGTCGAAGACCGGCAGGGCCGCAGCCGTACGAGCGCCGTGCAGGACCACCGCCGCGGCGACACCGTCGAGGTCATCGGCGTCGCGGGCAGACGGCCCGAGATCCTCCATCAGCATCCCGAGCCAGCCGTCGACCACGGCGGAGCCGTGGATCTGCGGGACGGGAATACCGAGTGTGCGGGCGAGGCGGAGGGCCTGGTCCTCGCTGTCGAAGGGCCTCTTGGCGTACTTGAAGATGGCCGAGGAGCCGTCGGAGAAGGTGACGCGCTCGACGCCAGAAATCGACCAGACGCGCACCTCGGCCCGTACGGCAGTGGTCTGGCCGGTGGCGGTGAGCAGGCTGTCGAGGAGTTCGGCGCTGGGGTTCGTGGTCATATGAGGGCTCCGGGGAACGGCGGCGTGCGGGGCGGGCGGCCGGGTCAGCCCCCCCCCGCGCCAGATACGGTGGGTTTAGCCGCGGGGGTGACACCGGGGGGGTTGAACGGCTAGATCCACCCCCCCCTTGAAGCGGCCAGGTCGTGGCG
>NZ_JBHXLV010000045.1:0-38086 GCF_042721685.1 Streptomyces sp. NPDC058459
AGCTGGAGCTGACCTCACGGCGCACGGCCCGCGCCCCGCTGATCGCGGCGGAGGACGGACTCGGGCTGGAGTTCAACCGGCCGCCGCGCTTCCTGCCGCCCGCGGCGGGGGCGAAGTTCCGGCTGCCGACCCCTCCCGTCAAGCCCGACAAGCGGCCCATCCCCCTCCTGCCGATCCTGCTGCTGCCGGCCGGCAGCGCCGCGATCGCCATCCTGGTCACCCAACGGTGGTCCTTCGTCTTCATCGCCCTGCTCTCGCCGATCGCCGCCCTGGTCACCCAGTTCGGCGGCCGCAAGCAGGCGATGCTGAAGTACCTGGAGTCGAAGGAGGAGTACGACCGGTCGGCGGCCGCGGTGCGCGCGGACATCGAGACCGCCGTCCTGGAGGAACAGCACAACCTCCGTCTCTCCCTGCCCGATCCGGCGGCACTGCTGCAGATGGCGGTACGGCCGTCGGAACGGCTGTGGGAACGCCGCTGGCGGGACCCCGACTTCCTGACCATGCGCGCCGGCACCACCGATCTCCCGTCGGCGGTCAGCGTCGACGACCCCGAGCAGAGCGAGCACCGGCGCGAAACGGTGCCGTGGCTGTACCAGGTCCCCGTCGCCGTGCCGCTGCGCCGGGCCGGTGTCGCGGGCGTCGCCGGACCCGGCGCGACCCGCCAGGCCTGCTGGCTGACCGCGCAGGCCGCCGCCCTGCACAGCCCCACCGACCTGCGCATCGTCGTCCTCGCCGGGCCCTCCGGCGAACACGACTGGTCCTGGACGCGCTGGCTGCCACACACCCAGGCGCAGGGCGAGGACGCCTACGCCCTGATCGGCAGCACCGCCGACTCGCTGGCCCGCCGCATCGGTGAACTCGGCCAGATCGTCGCCGCCCGCGGCGCCGCCGGGCCGGAGGTCGCGCGGGGCGGAGTCAACGGCTGCCCCGACATCCTCGTCGTCCTGGAGGAGGCCCGCCGGGCCCGCTCCCTGCCCGGTGTGATCGGCCTGCTGCGCGACGGTCCGGCCGTGGGCGTCTACACCATCTGCATCGACCGGGAGGAGCGGTTGCTGCCCGAGGAGTGCGGCGCCGTCGTCGTCACCGGCGCCGACGCCATCACGGCCAAGGCCCGCACCGGTTCCGCCGCCGCCCTGGAAAACGTGCGCGGCGACTTCCCCGAGGCGTACTGGTACGAGCAGTTCGCGCGGGCGCTTGCCCCGTTGCGAGGCGTGGGCGACAGCGACGAGAGCGCGCTGCCCGGCTCCGTACGCCTGCTGGACCTGCTGGCCATCGAACCGCCCACCGCGCAGGCCCTTGCGGCCGGATGGTCCCTGGGCGGCCGCTCGACCAGGGCCGTGCTCGGAGTCGGCTACGACGGCGCGTTCGCCGTCGACCTGGTGCGCGACGGTCCGCACGCGCTGATCGCCGGCACCACCGGCTCCGGCAAGTCCGAACTCCTCCAGACGCTCGTCGCTACGCTCGCGGTGGTCAACCGGCCCGACGAGATGACGTTCGTCCTCGTCGACTACAAGGGCGGCAGCGCCTTCGCCGAGTGCGCCGACCTGCCGCACACCGTCGGTCTGGTCACCGACCTCGACACCCGGCTCGTGGAACGGGCACTGGTCTCCCTGGGCGCCGAACTGCGCCGCCGTGAGACACAGTTGGTCCAGGCGGGAGCCAAGGACATCGAGGACTACCTCGACAGGCGCTCGCGCGGCGGCGACATCCTTCCCCCGCTGCCCCGACTGCTGCTCGTCATCGACGAGTTCGCCTCCATGGTGCGCGAACTGCCCGACTTCATCTCCGGGCTGGTCAACATCGCCCAGCGCGGCCGGTCCCTCGGCATCCACCTCGTGCTCGCCACCCAGCGGCCGGGCGGCGCGGTCACCCCGGACATCCGGGCCAACACCAACCTGCGTATCGCCCTGCGCACCACCGACACGAGCGAGAGCCGCGACATAATCGACGCTCCCGACTCCGGTGACATCTCCCCGGCCAACCCGGGCCGCGCCTACGCCCGGCTGGGCCCGTCGGCGCTGCTGCCCTTCCAGTCCGGACGCGTCGGCGGCCGCCGCCCCGGCGGCCCGCCCGCCACCTGGGCGCCGGTGGCCGTGGACGCCGTGCCCGTGTCATGGCGGGATCTGGGCGGTCCGCTGCCCGAGGCACGTTCGCGCGGCGGTGCCGCCGGCGCCCGGAGCGAGGCGGTCACCGACCTCGCGGTGCTCGTGGGCGCGGTCGCCGAGGCGGCCGGCCTCGCCGGTGTGCCGCGCCAGCCCAGCCCCTGGCTTCCGGCGCTGCCCGGCGTGCTGCCCTGGACGATGCCGCCCGCGCCGAAGCCCGCCGCCGAACGCGAGGCGGCCCTGGCCCCCGTCACGTACGGCATGGTCGACCTGCCCGCCCAGCAGACCCGCGCACCTCTCACGTTCGACGTCGACCGGGCGGGCCACCTCCACGTCATCGGCTCGCCCCGCAGCGGCCGCTCCCAGGCGCTGCGCACCCTGGCCGCGGCGCTCGGCCAGGCCCACGGCGCGGACGACGTGCACCTGTACGGCATCGATTGCGGCAACGGCGCCCTCAACGTGCTGACGTCGCTGCCGCACTGCGGCGCGGTCGTCGACCGCACCCAGACCGAACGCCTCGGCCGCCTCCTGGACCGGCTCGGGGCCCAACTCACCCTCCGCCAAACCGTCCTGGGCGCCCGTGGCACGGCCGATCTGACCGAACTGCGCCGCGGCCAGTCCGCGCACGAACGGCTCCCGCACATCGTGCTGATGGTCGACCGGTTCGAGGTCTTCGAGCGCGAGTTCACCTCCTACGACAACGGCAGCTACCTGGAGCGCCTGCTGCGGCTGCTGCGCGACGGTGCGGGCGTGGGTATCCACGTCGTGCTCGCGGGCGACCGTGTACTCGGCGGCAGCCGCTTCTCCGGCACCACCGAAGACAAGATCGTCCTCAGGCTCAACGACCGACAGGACTACTCCAGCGTCGGCATCCCCACCAAGTCCGCGCCCACGGACCCGGAGCCCGGCCGCGGCATCCGCACCCAGGACCTCAGCGAGGCACAGATCGCCGTCCTCGGCGAGGACCTGGCGGGCACCGCCCAGGCCCAGGTCCTCGCGGCCCTCGGCGAGGACCTGACCGAGCGGGAGAGCGCGGTGCCCGCCGCCCGCCGCCCGATCCGGCTCGACGTGCTGCCCGAGCGGATCTCGTACGCCGACGCCGTCGTCCTGCACCCGCAGGCCGCCGCCATGCGGCCCCTGGTCGCCGTCGGCGGAGACATCCTCGCCTCGCTCGGCCCCGACCTCACGGACGTCCCCACCTTCGTGATCGCCGGACCGCCGCGCACCGGCCGCAGCACCGCGCTGCTCGCCGCGTCCGAGTCCCTGCTCGCGGCAGGCACCGGGCTCATCGTGCTGGCCCCGAGGCGCTCGCCCCTGCGCACCCTCCAGAGCCGACCCGGAGTGGTGTCCCTGTTCACCGACGCCGACGTGCCGTCGGGCGACTTCCGGCAGGCACTGAACAGCGTCTCGCAGGAGTACGGCGTCATCGTCGTCGACGACGCCGAACTGTTCATGGGAGCCGAGATCGACCGTGATCTCGCACTGCTCGCCCGCGGCGGCGCCGGCACCGGCTGGGGCGTGCTCGTGGCAGGCAACGCCGAGTCGCTGTCGCTGTCCCTGGCCGGATGGATGGGACAGGTCAAGCGGAACCGCAGCGGCATGCTCCTGTCCCCGCAGGGACTTAGCGACGGCGAGGTCATCGGCGTGAAGCTGACCCGGGGCCTGGTCGGCCAGGCCCCGCAGCCGGGGCGAGGCCTGATCCACCTCGGCGACGGAACCCTCAGGAGCGTCCAGGTGCCGTACCTGGAAGCCGGCATGTGACGCCGGAGGGGCTCCCTCGACGTCCCCGTGGGGGAGCCCCTCCTCGTGTCCCCCTGACCTTCCCGGGGGACGGGGCTCCCGCCCCTGCCGCGGGACGGCCGGATTCAGCGGGGCGCAACGGTCAGGTACCGGAACCCGCCTGCGCGGGGACCTGCTCCCCTTCGGCGGTCAGGAAGCGGAATGTGCCGGTGATCGCGTCGAAGAGGTCGTACACCTCGTTCTTCAGCGGCAGGTTGGGGCTGGCGAGGGTGACCACGAGGAAGTCCTGCGTGCTGCCGGGCACCGGCAGTATCGTGTGCATCGTCAGCAGCTTGACGCCGATGTCAGCCGTCAGCCGGGTCACCTCGGTGCCGGTGACCCGGGCCGCGTGGCCGACGTGGGGGACCTGCACCGAAGTGATGACACGGTCCTTGGGGACCTCGGCGGTGGCCGAGGAGATGCCCAGCTGTGCCGACAGGACGGGCAGGGTCAGTTCGTGACCAGCGGGCGTGGTGACGGCGAAGACCATCCCGTACGCCATGAACAGGCCCTCGGGATACAGGGTCGCCGTGCCCGACGCCAGTAGCGCCCCGTACCGCCGGGCCGCCCGGGTCACCTCCCGGCCCTGCCGGAACATGTCGTTGATCTCGGCCTTCGCCCGGGGATCGTCGGTCGAGGCCAGCGCTTGCGCGCGGACCTGTGCCAACTCCTCACCGCCCAGATCGAACTGATCCCACTGATCGGGGATGTCCAGCAGAAAACGCTGCGCCGTGCTCATCGTCCGTCCTTCACGGTGTCCATCGGTAGTCTCACGTTCCGGACCCGCCGCCGAGATGAGCGGCCGCGTCCCGGTCGGTCTTCTCGAAGGCGTCCAGGATCTGCTGGATGGCGTCCCGGACGCCCTCCACCTGCTTCTGCAACTGGTGTTTGCCGTCCTCCCAGCGGTCCTCGAAGTGCTGCGCGGACCCTCGGGACAGCTCCGGGCCGAAAGCAGCATCGAAGTCGAACGTGTGGTGTCCGATGTCGATGTTGTCGTGCACGAAGTCCAGCATCTTCTGGGCCTCTTCGAGTTCGTCCCCTGGGATGTTCACGTTCGACGACACTGGGGGCTCCTGATCCTGCGCGTGAGAGCTGCTCTGCGGGAGAACCACGACACGGGGGCGGTGAAACGTTCACCGGGGAGCACCGCAGCGCGGAACGGGGCACGGTGGTGAACCTTTCCCGGGGCCTGTCTCGTGTTGACAGCATGACCTCGTTCTTCAGCGGCCTGCTGTCCCACGGCACCGCGGCCCGCCGTGCCTTCGCCGCCCCCGCTCTCGCCGTCTGCGGCCTGGTGAGCCTGACCGGGTGCGGCAAGGTGATCCAGATCGGTGACAGCTCGGCCCCGCCCACCTCTGCCTCGGCTCCGGCCACCTCTGCCCCGGCTCCGGCCACCTCGTCCGCGGCGCCCGCCGCGCCCGCGCAGGGCGGCGCGGGCAATTCGGCGCTCCAGGTGGTCGACTCCACCGCCAGTGACGCCGGCCTCAACGGGACCGGCGGCACGGTGATCGGCGCGGCGGTCCAGGAAACGCCGCCCAAGTGGGTCCAGCTGTCCGCGGTGACCTCGCCGGACCTTGCCACACCCCACCTGATCAACATCAATCAGGCGGCGCTGTACCGCTTCGACGCCGACAGCGCCGAGTCGGGCGAGTCGAACTGCAATGACGCCTGCGCCACGAAGTGGCCCCCGGTCATCATCAAGGACGGCGGCAACGTCTATCTGGCGGGCGTGAACCCGAAGGACGTCGGAGCCATCCGCCGGGCCGACGGCAAGGTCCAGGTCACCGTGGGCGGCCGGCCCGTCTACCGCTTCTCCGGCGACGCCGGGGCCGGCGACCTGAACGGCCAGGGTCTCGACGGCAAGTGGTTCGCGGTCGGCCCCAAGGGGCAGAAGGCGGTGCGCTGAACCACGCGGCTCCGTGGACTGTCGTTCCTCACCCCGGCGCACCGCCATGGATCGCGGTGCGGCGGTGAGCCATGCCGGCAGTAATCGGTCGATTGATTCCCTCGGCAATGCGATGTTCTGCGAGATGCCTCGCCCAGGGAAAAGTCTGCCGCGTCGCTCACCAGGCGCTGCGGGAAAGGGCTACCGTGCCGTCTCGAGTCCGTAGTTCCTTGGTACTGGACGCTGCGACAGAAAACCGACCATCACTCCGGAATTCATTCCGCGTGCGGCGTCCGGGGCGGTCCGTTCCGCCACGGCAGCCGATTTCGAGCATATTCAGGACACCGTGGCGGCCCTGATGCCGATGCTGCCGTTGTGGCAGGCGAAGCGGTACGCGGTCATCCGCAGCGACGTGAGCGGCTGTGCGCACTGTCTCGATGCTTCGACCGTCTTCCGGTTCCGGGAACTCGGGGCCGGGCCCGCTCGGCGGACGGCCCGGCAGGAACGGGCTCGACGACGTATCCGCCGCGGCCGACAGCTGCGGTTCCGCGCCGTGCGCGTCACGGAGTGCCGGATGCCGCCGGTGCTGGGAGGTACGGCGGACCGGACGGCGCCGGGATACACACTCCACCACGGGGTGGTCGTGACCCCGGCGGGCCCGTGGTTCGGTCCGTATGGCACTTCGCCGCCGTACGCCACCGTCCGGCCGCCCAGCCGCGATACGCTCGCGGTCGCACGCGGCTCCCCGGACCTTGTGTCCGACGAGGGCCTGTGGAAGGGCCGGGCGGTGTCGTCGGAACGGTTGGAGTCCGACCTGCGCCGGCGGGCCGTGGTCCACACGTGCGTGCTCACCGGGCCCGACGGCGGTATGGGCTCGGGGTCGGCGCCCCGAGGATGACGCGCGTCCGGCGCATGCGTGGCGCGCGTGCCGGGTTGCGGGCGCGGCGGCAGGCCGGCGCCCGGACGGGAACGCGCCTCGCAGCTGCCCGCGCGGCACGCCGGACAGCTTCGAAACATCCCCCTTCGGCTCGCCAATCCGACGCGGAGTCCAGCGTCACGGACTTCTCGGGAGGCCCACTCAGTTCGACGTGGCGCGCGAGTCCGACCCGGTTGTCGATCTCGAACCACAAGCATGCGTCAGCCATGGGCAGGTGCCTGCTGAACCACTGCGTCATGGAGGCATTGTCACGACGGAAACGGTGGTGCTCCAAGGGCCGTCCGGAATAGACGGCGGCGACCATTGATCACTTGGCATTCGAACCGGGCCGTACGCTGTCTGGATCTGCTCAAACGTACTTTCGAGTAACCCGGTTGTCTGATCGATCGCGCAATGTAAATGCCTCAAAGGGCAACTCTCATTATGGGGAGTCGCCTTGTGCGTGGCAGCGGCCGAAAGCGGCTGTATGGTCCCTCGGAACGAGCAAGGATTGTCGCGTGGAACGACGGTGGGCATGTACGGGAATGCGCCTGATTCGGTAGTGCAGCTGTGCGCCGAAAGGCACGGGTTCACACGCGGCTTTCGTTTCGCGACAGATGCCGAGACAACCTCCGGGGACATCGGATTCCGGCGAGTGCACCCGTACTGCGGATCGAGGAGGCAGACCGGTGACTCCTCATGTGCCGTGGTAGCCCCTGCGGGCACATCTGGCGGGCACATCCGTGCTCGTCACGGCGGCGGCGGGCGTGTGCCTGCGGGCACGCGGGCTCTCCCGTGTCCCGAGGGCGGTGAAAGCGCTTCCCCGGACGGCGGATTCCGGGCCGCCGCAGCACACTCAGCCGCCGTGGGGCCCGCCACCCGGAACTGACATGACGGAGCCGACCCTGCGAGGCGGCGGAACGGATACAGCACGACGAACCGCCGCAACGGCATGAGGCACGGAAGCCGTTGAACCATCAATGACATGTGCGCCCAACACCGGCCCTCGGACTCCATCCGGCCGGCGGTTCCACGGTGAGGCGCTCTCCCGGAACCACCCCCCCCCCACATCATCGCGATCGTGCATCGAGACCACGTCGCGCCGATCCTGGAGGACCCGCGTTGACTCACAAGGAGAAATCCCCCACCCCGATATCGATCGTCGTCCGGGCGGCCGATCCGGTGTCCTTGCAGGGAGCCGAAGTACTCCTGCGCAGGTCGGACGGGACGGTCCTGCTGCCCGCCGACCAGGTGGGGCGCGCCGATGTCGTCCTCGTCCTGGCCTACGAGGTGACGGAGGAGACCATGTCCTGGATGGAGGAGGCGTCGACCGTCTCGTCCAACCCGGAGATGCGGATCGTGCTGGTCGCCGACCGCATCAGCAGACCGCGGCTGGCCCGAGCGGTGCGGCACGGCCTGGTCAGTGTGCTGCCCCGGGCACACACCGGCTTCCCGGAGATCGTGCAGGCCGTGCTCAGCAGCCGGGCAGGCAGCGCCCAGATGCCGGGAGAACTGCTGAGATCGCTGATCGAGGAATTGCGCACGCTGCTGCGCGATCCGATGGGGTCGATCCTCCCCGGCGGGTTCGAAGGCCGTGAAGTCGAGGTCCTCCGGCTGCTCGCGGAGGGCCTCGACACCACGGAGATCGCCGCCAAGCTCAACTACTCCGAACGCACCATCAAGAACATCATCTTCGCGGTCACCAGGCGTCTGAACCTGCGGAACCGGACCCACGCGGTGGCGTACGCGATGCGCATAGGCGCCCTGTGACGTGTCATTCCCCGGCGTCGGGCCCACCGGCGAGTACCACCGCGGCAGGCTTCGGCCGCTTCCGCTTCCGCTTCCGCCTCCGGTTCCCCGGCGACTGGGCGCAGACTTCCGTTCCTCGCCGAAGGGAGCCGGGACCGACATCGCCGGAGGCGGGGTGTCATGCACGTCCGGGACCGGTGTGATATACAAGTTGAACGCCACGGTAAGGACAGCCAGAACCAGTACGGCGGCCAGTAGGACGAGGTAAGCGGCTCCCCCCGGGCCTCCGCCCCGATCGGCCCCCGGTCCCCGCACCGGGGCTCATGGTCACCGTTGCGAGACCGGTGCCCGGGGCGCGACAGAGCATGGCCCCGATCATCTGCTCAGCTGCCCAGGTCATTGAGACCGGGAGGACCCACCCGCTGCTGGAACGGCGACAAGGTCAACAGGGTGTCCTTCCGGGAAGATCCACAAGGCAGATCCCGGGAGATCGCGCCGTTCTGTGAGACGGACCCGGCCGCCCCGGAACTCTATGGCGACGGCGGCGCGTGGCATGCCCCGGGCGACGGCTGCGTCGCCCGTGCCTCTCCCGAGGCCGCGCCGCTCGGCGTCGTAGCCGACGCGCCTCCGAACGCGCCGCGCCGGTGATTCTCTCGTCGGGATCGAGGGCGCGATGATACAGACCGGCGCAGGAGGGTCCATTTCCATGGACAACGGACACTGCGCCCACTCGACGGAAAGCGATGGCGGCGTCCCGGATGACAGAAGCACCCCCTCCCCAGCAGCCGTCCGTCCCCACCGGCCCGTCTGCTGCGGTCCTTCTGGATGGCGCGGGCAACGTCATCGGCTGGTCAGCAGCCGCCGAGTCCGTGCTCGGCCACCGGGCGAGCGACATCCTGGGCCGCCCCGCCGACGCGGTACTCACCCCGGCGGGCGGCGGTCCGCCCCGCCCGGAGAACGGCGAGTGGAGCGGGATCGCGCGGCTGCGGCACGCCTCTGGCCACGATCTTGAGCTGGGCGTCCGCATGTGCGCGATGCCGGACCCCGCAGGCCGCGCGCAATGGCTGATGACGGCGTCCGCCCCCGACCCCGGTGACGGTGCGCTCCGGAGCGTGAACCGCTCCCTGCTGGACGGCCTGCTCTCACACTCGCCCATCGGCATGGCGGTGATGGACATGGGCCTGAGATACGTGTGGATCAACGAGGCCCTGGTGCGCACCTCCGGCGCGCCCGACCGGATCGGACGCACCGTCAGCGCCGTGTTTCCCGCCGAGCAAGTGGCCGCCGGCGAGGCGAAGATGCGACGGGTCCTGGAGACGGGCGAGCCGCTGATCGACTTCGAGTACAGCGGTCCCATCCTGTCGGACCCGACCGGCGAGCACATGTACTCCGCCTCCTTCTTCCGCATGGAGGACCGGCTGGGCGAACCCATCGGGCTGTGCTATCTCGTGATCGACGTCACCGAACGCTGGAAGAGGCGCAGGCGAGAGCTGATGCTGAGCCGGGCGCGCGCCTGCGGCAAACAGCTCGATCCCCTGGAGACCGCCCAGGAGCTGTCGGAGATCTGCGTACCGGACTTCGCGGATCTGGTGACCATCGACCTCGTGGACTCCGTCGTCCGGGGCACGGAGACCGCCGCCTGCGCCGAGGACGCCCTCTTCCTCCAGCACGCCGGGCACAAGGCCGGCAGCGGAGTCCACGCGACTGGCCTGGGCGGGATCGGCAGCCCCGTCGCCTACCGGTCCTCGCCCCGCGTCGCACGGAGCCTCGCCACCGGCGCGGGCATCCTGGAATCACCCCTGGACGCCCTGTCGAGTCAGTGGGCGCAAGGCGCCCCCGGGCGCTCGAAGTTGATCCACGACCACGGCTTCCACTCATCCATCACGGTCCCACTCTCCTCCGGCGGCACGGCACTGGGCCTGGCTACGTTCATGAGAGCCGCCCCCGGCCAACCTTTCAGCGACGAGGATCTCCAGGTCGCCGAGGAGTTCGCCGTCCACGCGAGCTCCGCGCTGGCCGCCGCCCACCGCTTCACGCAGGAGCGCCGCATCTCCCTGTCGTTGCAACGAAGCCTGCTGCCCGGACGGCTCGGCCCTGACGAGGCCGTCGACATCGCCTGGCGCTACTTCCCAGCCTCCCAGGAAGCGGGCGTCGGCGGCGACTGGGTCGACGTGATCCCGCTGTCCGGGGCGCGCGTCGCCCTGGTCGTCGGCGATGTGGTGGGACACGGCGTCAGCGCGGCCGCCGCCATGGGCCGCCTGCGCGCCGCCGTGCACACCCTCGCCGCCATGGACCTTCCTCCGGACGAACTCCTCGCCCATCTGGACGACTTCGTCACGAGCCTGTACCAGGAACAGCCGGCCCGCGAGGACTGCACCGAAGGCGACGTGAGCCTCCCGGGCACCATCGGTGCGACCTGTCTGTACGCCGTCTACGACCCCGTCGCCCGCACCTGCACGATTGCCCGCGCGGGCCACCCCGCACCCGTGATCACGCAGTCCGACGGCACCACCGCCACACCCGATCTCCCCATGAGTTCTCCGCTGGGCGTCGGAGACACCCCCTTCGAGGCCGCCGAGATCCCCTGCCCCGACGGCAGCCTCCTGGCCTTCTTCACCGACGGACTCGTCGAGAACCGCGACCAGGAGATGGAGGAGGGTGTCGCCCGCCTGCGCTCGGTTCTGCGCGACACGGACACCTCCCTGGAGGAACTGTGCGACAGGGTGGTCGACGCCCTGCTCTCCCGGCCCCTCGAGGACGACGCCGCCCTCCTGCTCGTCAAGCCCACATCATTCCCGTCCGCAGATGTCGCCACCTGGGACATCCCGGACGATCCGGCGGCCGTGCGTCAGGCCCGCGCACTCGCCAACCGCCAACTGGAGGAATGGGGTCTGTACGAGCTGCAGTTCACCACGGAACTCATCGTCAGCGAACTCGTCACCAACGCCATCCGCTACGGCTCCCCGCCGATCCGGCTGCGCATGATCCGGCACAGCGCTCTCACCTGCGAAGTGATCGACGCCAACAGCACCTCTCCGCGGCTGCGACATGCCAGGACCACCGACGAGGGCGGACGCGGCCTCTTCCTCGTCGCCCAGGCGTCCCAGCGCTGGGGCTACCGGTACACCGGGTCGGGAAAGTCGATCTGGTCGGACCAGGATCTTCCCTGAGTCCGCTTCGGATCGAGGCAGGGGTATTCCGGCTTCCGCTGCCCATATCCCGTCTGGTCTGTTGATCTGCAACTCCTGCAACCGTCAAGCTGGACGCCCGCCGCCTCTACCGACACGTGGTGGCCGCCGCGACGAGGACCGAGGTCCGCGAGCAGTTCGGGTCGGCGACCGTGCCCCGGGAAGTGACGCCGGGCCTGTGCTCCGTCATGCAGATAGCCGGCACGTACGCGCAGAAGCACGGGCGGCTGCCCGGCGAGCAGACCCGGCACGGTCTCGGCTGGTGGGCGGCTCAGGACACTCACCGCGAGAAGAAGCCCCCCACCTGCTGGAGCAGCCGCTCGTGTGGTGGAAGACGTCCGCACTGCTGAAGTTCGGCCAGCGGGTGGTCGACGGGCTCCTGCGTCGCTGCCGCGCGGCGGGTGCGGCGGTCCGCGCCCGGGTCGACCCGCACGTCGATGTCGTCCAGGCCGCCGTCGACGTCGCCGCGCGGTCGTCTTCACGGTGCGCGGCGAATTCGCCCGCCGCCACGTCCTGGCCGAAGCGCGCCGGCACCTGATGGAGACCCTGCGCGGCCGCGAGTCCACACGCGGCCTGGACGACTGCATAGCCAGCCGCGCCCTGTCCGACCACGGTCGCCAGACCACCGAGCCCGACCGCTGGCTCATCGCTGGTACTGGCGGCAAGCCGCTCCGGGAGTCGTCCCGGTACGACGCGGGCCCGGCGGCCTCCTTCACCCCGCCCGACGCCGGCACCAGCGCCCCCAAGACCGCGGCACGCCGCAGCCCAAATTCGTACTGCTGCTTCTCGGTCTCGTGCAGCTCGTCTACGAACTCCCGCACGAGGTCCCTCGAAATGGTCTGGATACGGTGCGTCCGTGCGCGGCGCCGATGCGAGCGGGCCGGTGGCGTGGTCGTCGGGCGCTCCCCGGCAAGGCAGAGCCAGGACGCGAGGTTTTTGGTGAGTGGAGCGGGCGAAAACGGAGACACGGAAGGTAGCGGGCGCCGCTGCCATGAATCCGCTTCGCGGGCAGGCATCGTCTTCGGTACGTACGGCCTCGGGGCTGGGCGGCACCGCTTCAATTGGAGGTTTCGCGTGTCTGTATCCGCTTCGTCCGATCCGCTCGCCGAGCTGTCCGCCGCGGGGGTGTCGGTGTGGCTGGACGACCTGTCCCGCGAGCTGCTGGCCGGCGGGGAGCTGAAGGAACTGATCGCCGGCAAGCACGTGGTCGGGGTCACCACCAACCCCACGATCTTCGCCTCGGCGCTGTCCGAGGGCGACCGCTACAACGACCAGCTGGCCCGCCTCGGTGCTCAGGGGGCGCAGGTCGACGACGCGGTCTTCGCGCTGACCACCGATGACGTGCGCGAGGGCTGCCGGGCGTTCGGCGAGGTCTACCGCAGCAGCGGAGGGGTGGACGGGCGGGTCTCGATCGAGGTCGACCCGCGGCTGGCCCGTGATGCGCGGGCCACGGCCACGCAGGCGGTCGAGCTGTGGGAGACGGTGGCTGAGCCGAACCTGTTCGTGAAGATTCCGGCCACCAGCGAAGGGCTGGCCGCGATCACCGCCGCCATTGCCCGGGGCATCAGCGTCAACGTCACGCTGATCTTCTCCCTGGACCGGTACCGGAAGGTGATGGACGCCTACCAGAGCGGTCTGGAGCAGGCTCTGGAGGCAGGGACCGACCTGTCGGGTATCCACTCGGTCGCCTCCTTCTTCGTCTCGCGCGTCGACACCGAGGTCGACCGCCGCCTCGACGCCCTGGACAGTCCGCGGGCCCGGGAACTCAAGGGCAGGGCCGCGGTCGCCAACGCGCGGCTGGCGTACCAGGCGTACGAGCAGGTGGTGGCCGAGCCGCGCTGGCAGCGCCTGGCCGCCGCAGGCGCCAACGTCCAGCGACCGCTGTGGGCGTCCACCGGAGTGAAGAACCCGGACTACCCGGACACGATGTACGTCAGCGAACTGGTCATCGCCGGTACGGTCAACACCATGCCCGGCACCACGCTGACCGCGTTCGCCGACCACGGCACCCTGCCCGCCCACGCGCCAGCCGCCGAGGACTACGCCGCCGCCGAAGCCCACCTGGCGTCGTTGCAGGATGTCGGTGTCGATTTCGCCGACGTGACCGACACTCTGGAGCGCGAGGGGCTGGAGAAGTTCGAAGCCAGCTGGGCGGAGCTCGGGGCCTCGGTGGACGAGGAGATGCGCTCCGGCACCCGTACGGCAGCCGGGGCGGCGGACGGCGGTTCCGACGGCGCCGGCCTGCTGGCGATCTACCTCAACGACCACTACACCGGGGCGACCGGTGGTCTGGAGCTCTTCCGGCGCGCCGCCGGTGCCAGGAAGGGCGAGGAGGAAGAGGCGGTCCTCACGGACCTGGCCCGCCAGGTGGAGGAGGACCGTGACGCGCTGGCGCAGACCATGACCGACCTGGGCGTGTCCGTCGACCGCACCAAGGTGGCCCTGGGCTGGGTCGCGGAGAAGGCCGGGCGCCTGAAGACCAACGGCCACCTCTTCTCGCGCTCCCCGCTCAGCGACGTCCTGGAAGCCGAGGGGATGCTCGTGGGCGTCCTGGGCAAGGCAGCGTGCTGGCGCACCCTGCGCGCCCTGGCCGACACCGACCGGCGCCTGAACGCCGCGAAGCTGGACACCCTGCTGGAACGCGCCGAGCGACAGAGCACGGCCCTGGAAGAGCTGCGGGCCGCAGCGGCCACCCGCGCGCTCGGCCCCCGGACCGCGCCCAGCAGTTGATCGTTCCCGCGACGATCCGCCACTCGACCCACGGCAGGCTGGCGGATCGTCGCGGCCCCCGGGATGACGCACCTCACACGGACGGCAGCACACCGGTACCCCCTGGTACAGGAGCTGTGCTGCCTTCCGCTCACCGGTTTGACGAAGGAGCTACGGCATGGCGAGTGAACAGTCCGGCAGCACCGCACGACGCGACACGTCCCTGGCGCTCCCGGTGGCGGAGCGGGCCGGGTGGGACGAGGTCGACGTGCGGGCGGTGGACACCGTGCGGCTGCTGGCGGCGGACGCGGTGCAGAAGGTCGGCAACGGCCACCCAGGGACGGCGATGAGTCTGGCCCCGCTGGCGTACCTGCTGTTCCAGAACGTCATGCGGCACGAC
Organism: Streptomyces sp. NPDC058459; assembly: GCF_042721685.1. Lineage (NCBI taxonomy): Bacteria > Bacillati > Actinomycetota > Actinomycetes > Kitasatosporales > Streptomycetaceae > Streptomyces > Streptomyces sp. NPDC058459. The sequence goes on from NZ_JBHXLV010000045.1 coordinate 14,729, forward strand.
CCGGCCGATGACCAGTGGCTGGGCCGGGACCGGTTCGTGCTGTCCTGCGGCCACTCCAGCCTGACCCTGTACATCCAGCTGTACCTGGCCGGCTACGGCCTGGAGCTGTCCGACCTGGAGGCGTACCGGACCTGGGGCTCGGCCACTCCCGGGCACCCGGAACACCACCACACCCGCGGGGTGGAGATCACCACCGGCCCGCTGGGCCAGGGCCTGGCCAGCGCGGTCGGCATGGCACTGGCCGCCCGCCGCGAACGCGGCCTGCTCGACCCGGACGCCGAAGCGGGTACCAGCCCCTTCGACCACCACGTCTACGTCATCGCCTCCGACGGCGACCTGATGGAAGGCGTCACCGCCGAGGCCGCCTCCCTGGCCGGCCACCAGGAACTGGGCGACCTGACCGTCTTCTACGACTCCAACCACATCTCGATCGAGGACGACACCGACGTCTCCTTCAGCGAAGACGTACCCGCCCGCTTCGCCGCCTACGGCTGGCACGTACAGACCGTGGACTGGACCAGGACCGGCAGCTACGTCGAGGACGTCGACGCCCTGCTAGCCGCGACCAAGGCCGCCCGTGAGGAGACCGGCCGCCCGTCGCTGATCATGCTGCGGACCCTGATCGGCTGGCCGGCGCCCACCAAGCAGAACACCGGCAAGGCGCATGGCTCCGCGCTGGGCGAGGACGAGGTCGCCGCCACCAAGACCCTGCTGGGCTTCGACCGGCAGGCACACTTCACCGTCGAGGACGAGATCCTGGCCCGCACCCGGCAGGCGGCTGAGCGCGGCCGCCGGGCCCACGCCCGGTGGGACGAGACGTTCGCGGCCTGGCAGAAGGCCAACCCGGATCGCGCCGCACTGCTGGACCGGCTGCAGAAGCGGGAACTGCCCGAAGGCTGGACCGACGTCCTGCCCGTCTTCCCGGCCGACACCAAGGGCATGGCGACCCGCGCCGCCTCGGGCAAGGTCCTCAGCGCCCTGGCACCGGTGCTGCCGGAGCTGTGGGGCGGCTCGGCCGACCTGGCCGGCAGCAACAACACCACCATGGACGGCGAGCCGTCCTTCATCCCCGCCGACCGCCAGACCAAGGACTGGAAGGGCGGCCCCTACGGCCGCACCCTCCACTTCGGCATCCGCGAACACGCCATGGGCGCGATCCTCAACGGCATCGCCCTGCAGAGCCTGACCCGCCCCTACGGCGGCACCTTCCTCACCTTCTCCGACTACATGCGCCCCGCCGTGCGGCTGGCCGCGCTGATGCAACTGCCGGCCACCTACATCTGGACCCACGACTCCATCGGCCTGGGCGAGGACGGCCCCACCCACCAGCCCGTCGAGCACCTCGCCGCTTTGCGCGCCATCCCCGGCCTGGACGTGGTCCGACCCGCCGACGCGAACGAGACCACCGCGTGCTGGCAAACCGTCATGGAACACACCGACCGGCCCGCGGCGCTGATCCTGTCCCGGCAGAACCTGCCGGTCCTGGACCGGGCCGACGGACAGTACGCGCCCGCGCGGGAGGCAGCCCGCGGCGGCTACGTCCTGGCGGAGGCGGGCGGGGACCCGGCGGCGTCCGCGCCGGACGTCATCCTGGTCGCGACCGGCTCCGAGGTGCCGATCGCCCTGGACGCCCGCGACCTGCTGGCGGCCGACGGCATCGCGGCGCGCGTGGTGTCAATGCCGTGCCGGGAGTGGTTCGCCGCGCAGCCCGCCGCGTACCAGGACCAGGTGCTGCCGCCGGAAGTACGGGCCCGGGTCAGCGTCGAGGCCGCCATCGGACAGGGCTGGCGCGACGTGGTCGGGGACGCCGGACGGATCGTCAGCCTGGAGCACTACGGCGCCTCCGCCGACTACCAGCGGCTGTACTCCGAGTTCGGCATCACCCCCGAAGCGGTCGCGGCGGCCGCCCGCGACAGCATCGCCGACACCCGGCGGGCGCCGCGCCCCGGCGGCCACCAGCAGACCTCCACCCCCACCAGCGGCAGCGCCGGTGACCGTCCCTAGTCCTCCCGGTCGACCGGCTGCGGGGCGGCGGCACCCGGGCGGACGACTGAGCGGCAAGCCGGCACAAGATCCCCTTGATCGGGCCACGGCTCAGGCCGTGGCCGCCCGGAACACCCGCAGCAGGAGGCATGCGACTACGAGGCGGCGCCGGAGGGCCGCGAGGCAGGCCAGGCGGCCCGCTGGGAGCAGTTCGGCGCCATGCTGACGACCGCCGGCTTCCCCGTGCCCACCACCGTGCTCGACCTGTCCGAGCTCTACCTGACGTGGGGCCTGGCCCGCTGCGAGGACACGCCGGGCGCCACCCGGTGGTCGATGCCCGCCGCGCTGCCGCTGCCCGGCGACCTGCTGCCCCTGGACCCCGAACTCACCGAGCGCCTCGACGGGGTCCGCTGGACGACGCGCACCGGCCCGGCTTGCGGCAGGCACAGGCCAGGACATCGACGACGTCGGCTCGTTCTCGCGGAACTCGTGAAATCCGGCGACGCCCGTGTCCGGCGCGGCGAGGAGCCGGCCGACGCGGAGCGTCTGGAGGCCCACCGCAGCTTCCGCCTGGTCATGGACTGGGAGCACATCCACGACAACCGGGAAGTGGACTTCAAGCGGTAGCCGGCCGACGGCGGGTGCGGGCCGCACTCCCGCGACCGTGGTTCAGGAGTTCACCTGGGGGCGGGGCGCTTCGTCCCGTCCGCTCAGCTCGTTCGCCCGGTCGACCTCGGCCATGTGCTCCTCGGCCCACGTTCGGACGACCGCGAGCGCGGCCTCCAGGGACAGCCCCAGCCCGGTGAGCCGGTAGTGCACCTGCGGCGGCACCGTCGGCTCGACCCGGCGCGCGACCAGACCGTCCCGCGTCAGGTTGCGCAGGGTCACCGAGAGCATCTTCTGCGAGACCCCGGGCATCCGGCGCAGCAACTCGCTGAAACGCACCTCCGCCGGGGCGGCCTCCGCCAGCACCTTGACCGCCATGGACGTCCACTTCGTACCGATCCGGTCGAGCAGCCGGCGCGTCGGGCACCCCGGGTCGAACACATCGCCGCGCGCGTCGTCGGCGCTGGCCGGTCTCGCTGCCTGGGAGGTCACCCGGGACTCACCACCTGAACGGGAAGTGCGGTCTTGGCCGTCCCAGCTTAGTTTCCTACCGTTCCCTTGTCACCAACGGTTACCAGAGGAGCAGGGCGACATGACCGCGACCACCATCACTACCGTCCCCGTGCCCGGCGGCCCGCACCGTGTCGAAGTGACACTGCGCCGGGTCGGGGTCGACGGCGTCGACCTCAACGTGGCGACGGCCGGCGCCGGACCGGCCGTCCTGCTGCTGCACGGCTTCCCGCACACCTGGCGGCTGTGGACCCCGCTGATCGGCGAACTGGCGCGGCACCACCGCGTGATCGCGCCCGACCTGCGCGGCTTCGGCGACAGCGCCCGCCCGGCCGGCGGGTACGACGCCGGCACCCTGGCCGCCGACGCCGAAGGCCTGCTGGCGGCGCTGGACGTGACCTCCGCCGCCGTGGTGGGCATCGACGTCGGCACCCCGCCCGCGTTCCTGCTGGCGATGCGCCGCCCCGGCCTCGTACGACGGCTCGTGCTGATGGAGTCGCTGCTCGGCTCGCTGCCCGGCGCCGAGGACTTCCTCGCCGCCGGGCCTCCCTGGTGGTTCGGCTTCCACGCGGAACCCGGCCTCGCGGAGTCCGTCCTGCCGGGTCACGAGGAGCGCTACGTCGAGTGGTTCCTCGACCGCGGCACCCTCGGGGACGGTGTACCGGGCGACGACGTACGCGCCGGGATCACCCGTACCTACGCCGGGAGGGAGGCGCTGCGCGGCGCCTTCGGCCCGTACCGGTCACTGGCGGCCAGTGACCGGCAGATACGGGCGGCCCTCGACGCGGGCCGCCTCACCGTCCCCACGCTGACGATCGGCGCCCACCCGGTGGGCCGCGCACTCGAACGCCAACTGCGCCCGCACGCAGACGACTTGACCGGCCACGTCATACCGGACTGCGGCCACATCATCCCCCTGCACCGTCCCGCCGCCCTGCTGGCCCTCCTCGAACCCCACCTCGCCGAGACCCGCGTCGCATGACCCGGCCGCACGCCACCCACATGGGACTGCACAAACTGCGCGAGACCCCCGACCTCCTGTGCGACCTGCTCGTCCGCTTCCTTGCACTACAGGCCCAAGCAGGCGCCGGCGGTCGCTCCTCGTCGTTGAGGTGGCGGGCGTGGCCGGCGCGAGCGGGCGGAGGCCGGAATGCGCACCGTCTCATCCCGTCGCGAAGCGGACCGCAGCCCAGGCATCCTCTGGTCCGGGCCGAGTCCGAGAGCGACGGCGGCCTGGGCCCGGGGGCGTCCTGCCGGATGTCGAGGGCGGGCCGCCTCGCAGCCGCGGGCTGTCAGTCGCACGAGGGCTGGGTGCCCGGGGTGACGAAGAACGTGACGGCGTAGGTGAGGCGACCCGCACGCACGGCATCGTCGAACTGGGTCACGAACCGGTCCGCGTCCCGTCGAGCCGAGACACCGGCGTTCTACGGCGTGAGCCTTTGCGGTCTTCTGTGAGGCAGTGGCCTGCAACACACTGTCAGGGCGCGGGCAGGGCGCCGCGGAGCGAGTCGGTGACCGACTGGAGACAGGACGGGAAGTCCCGCTCGCCGTCGGTGTAGACCCACCGTTCGAAGGCGCTCTGGAAGGCGATCGTGGCCATCCGTGCGACGAGCTTCGCATGATCGCTGTCCACGCCGCGCTCGCGCAGCGCCTGGCGGGCGGCGTCGGCGAGCGCGGCGAGTTTGGTGCGCTCGCGCTCCTGGAGCTCCGGGCTGGCGTCGATCACTGCGCGGCGCTCGGCCGCGTGCTCGATGACCTCGACGAGGCGGCTTCCGATCTGAGCGAACGCCTCCAGGACCGCGGGTAGCGGTGCGGCACTGTCGTCGGCAGTGAGCACGGCCTCCGCCAGTGCGGGGGGCAGTCTGTCCGAACCCGCGAACAGTACCTCGCGCTTGTCCGGGAAGTAGCGGAAGTACGAGCGCCGGGTGATGCCGGCCCGTTCCGCGATGTGCGTCACGGTCACGTCTTCGTAGCCGCGCTCCGCAAAAAGCTCTAGTGCCGCTTGCGCGAGGCGCCCTTCGGTGCCGGGATCCCATCTGGCCATGGCCTGACCATAGCAACCGATGTCTCACTGTGTCATCGATGGTAAGGTCAGTGATGACACAGTGAGACATCGCTGTCGGATGCAGACCATCCCCGCGGTCGCCTGCGCGCCGCAATGAGGAGTTCCCATGCCTGACATCACGCACCACACCCGCTCCGACGAGGTCTGGATCCTCGGAGCGAGCGGCCGCATCGGCAGCGACGTCACCACACGCCTCCTCGCCCGCGGACTGCGCCCGGTACCGGTGGGTCGCGACAGCGACCGGCTGCGCAAGACGGCGGCGGACCTCGGTCTGCGGACCGTCATCGCCGACGGCACCGACGCCATCGCGGTCGAGATCACCCGGCAGCGGCCCGCCGTGGTCTTCAACGCCATCGGCAACTACGCCGACACTGCGACCACCCTCGCCCGCGCCTGCATGCCGGGCGGCCACTACCTGGACCTGGCCCCCGACCTGACCGCGGTACCCCGCCTGCTCGACCTGCACGAGGAAGCCACCGCACACGGCAGCACCATGGTGACGGCCTCCGGCTTCGGCTGCCTGGCCACCGAAGCCGTCGTCGTCAAGCTGTGCGAGAACCGCCCCACGCCGGCCACCGTACGCATCGACGCCCTCTCCTCCGTAGCGACCGAAGAGGGCGTCATGGGTGCCGGCTTCGCCGCCTCCATCGTCGACTCGATGACCACCGGCGGACGCCGCTACGAGAACGGCCGCATGGTCACCGCACGCCTCGGCGCCGATCCCCAGCACCTGACGCTGCCCGACGGGCAGAAGGTGAAGTCCGCCGGCGCTCCCACCGCCGAACTCCTCGCCGCCCACCGGGCCAGCAACGCCCCTTCAATCACCTTCACTACCGCCCTGGCCCCCACCTCACCCGTCGTCCGGGCCGTCCTCCCGCTCGCCGCCCGGCTGATGGCCATCCCCGCGCTGCGGCGTTTCGCCGTACGCCGACTGGCTGGAGTCAAGCTCAAAGCATCACCGCGCCCCCGCCGGCACTCTTGGGGACACGCGGTCATCATCTGGCCCGACGGCACCCGCCGCGAAGGATGGCTGCGCGCCGACGACGGCATGGACTACACCGCAGCCGTGGCCACCGAGGTCGCCACCCGACTCGCCAAGGGCGAAGGCAGGCCCGGCGCATTCACCCCGGCAGCCGCCCTGGGCCCCGACATCGCCATCGCCGCCGGCGGCACCTTCCTCCTCGACTGAGGCCCCCGTCCGACCCACGTCACCCCACCGCGGAGCCGCGCGCCCCGGCAGGCTGCGGCCCTTCCGCCACTCCCGCCATGTCCACGAGGTTCCGGTGCCCCGCCCCAACGCGCGGCTGACCATCCACGGCATACACAGCCCCGACCGGCCGAGCGTCGAGCCGTTCTACGCCGCCTACGAGCAGCGGCTCAACGAACTCCTGCGCGCCAAGCCCGGCAGGGTGTTCCTGGAGGTCGGAGCCGGTACGGGGGATGCCGCCGTGGCGCTGCGCTCGCGCAGCGGGGCCGAGGTCGTCGCGGTCGACAGCTCGTTCAGACCCGGACTACGACACCCAGGTACTCGACATCGACGACCAGGAACTGGCCCGGCACGTACTGCGCTTCAGAGCCGACGTAAGTCTGCGCAACGGCTCGCTGGCCCACCGCCACGCCGGACTGCTCGCCGCACGGGGCGTCCACGACATCACGGTGGATGCCCGGACCCTGGTCGTCCGCGACCCGTCGGCGGCCGACAACGTCATGGGCCTGCGCACCCGGGCCCACACAGCCGCGGCCCGGGGCCACCTCGACCACCGGGACGCGGACCGGTTAGTGACCCATCCCGCTTCGTCTCCAGCGACGACCCCGAGAAGCTGCTGCTGGTACTCGGCCACACGCTGCCGGTCGCCGGCCTCACGCAGCAGCTGCAGGTATCCGCCGCCGTGGGTGCGTTCCTGGCAGGTATCGCCCTGTCCGGCGAAGTCGCTGAGGCGCCCACAACCTTCTCGCACTGCTGCTGCGGGACGTATTCGCCGGCGTCTTCTTCGGTCTGCACACCGACCCAGCGGACATCCCGGCCGTACTTCTCCCGGCCTCGCTCTGGCTGTGGTCACCGCGCTCACGAAGATCCCTACGGGGTACTGGGCCGTGCAGCGGGCCTGTGTGTCGGTCAATGGCCGCTGACGGGCGGACGGTACGTCGGTCGCCCGCGGTGGATTCTCCATCGTGATCGCCGGACTCGCCGTCAGCGCGGGAACCGAGCCCTCGCTCGGTCCACCGGCCACGGCGTACGTACTGATCCTGGTCATCCTCGGCTCGCTCACCACCGCTACACGGAACCCGTCGTACGGCGGGCGACGAGCCGGTGGGCCAGGTACGTGCCCCTGAGCGGTGCACCGGGCCACGGCGGGAAGCCGGCCGTCTGGCTGAGGGCCCGCGTTTCGGCCCGGAGACCGTCTCCGCCGTCCACAGGAGCGACCGACACGGTGGACGAACCGGACACGGTCGACCAGACATGACTGTCCAGACATGACTGGACAGAGCTAAGCCGTACGAGGAGAGCCGCCTCTGTGAGTCGGCACTCCGCTTCGTCATAGCCGCTTCGCGCTGCGGAACAGGCCCGCGTAGAAGCCGCTGCCGTCGAGGCGGGAGGCGCCGCCCTTGTCTCCCATGGTGGGGCCGTTCTGCTCCTTGCGGCTGGATATGAACACCTTGTGGCCGGCGGTGTCCAGTCCCAGGTAGAGGGCGACGTGGTCGATGTGGTCGCCGGTCCGGTGGTCCATCTTGAAGAACAGCAGGTCACCGGGTTGCAACCGGTCGGTGTTCGCGGGGCGGACGTACCAGGGCGCGGAACCCTGGAGCTTGATGATGTCCACACCCGTCCTGGAGCGGGCCATGCCGTTGGCCGAGCGGGGCAGGCCGTCGCCCGAGGTGTCGGTGGCCATCAGCGGGAACCGGGACCGGTAGCCCCACACCATCCGCATGAAGCCCGAGCAGTCCAGGGCGCGGTACCGGTCCGTGTGGGGCTGCATCGTGACGCCGCTGCGGAAGGTGTACGGGATGCCGAGGTAGTCGTAGAAGTCGTTCTGCTCGAACCGGTCCACGCCGTCCGGCTTGTAGGGGCCGAACACGGCGTCGCCCGTGTACGGGACGCCCTGCGCGTCCTTCTTCACCGGGGCGCTCTGCACGTACTGGAAGGCGATGGCGAAGACGTCGTCCTGCTGGCTGCCGTAGTTGTCCTTGAACCAGTCCTTGAACCACTGCTGGTTCTGGGCGCCCTTGGTCCAGGGCTCGGGCATGAGGCGGACCCAGTCGTCGGTGACCACCTTGGTGCTGGTGCCGGCGGGTTCGCCGAAGGTGCGCGAGGGGCCCTTCAGGACGGCGGTGCGGGCCCCGTCCGTGAAGCCGGCGATGATCGCGCCCTTGCCGTCGCGCAGCACCGAGCGGGCGGGGTCGTTCAGCCGCTCCCAGGTCTGCTGTCCGTCGTGCTTGCCCCCCGAGGTGGTCAGCGCGCTGTCGGTGACCGTGTGCACGGTGACCTTGTCCTGCTGGTCCTTGCGCAGTTCATAGGTGCAGTACGCGCTGCCCGCGAGCAGCGCGAGGACGGTCGCCGCGTGGACGACGGGGCTGCCTTTGCGCTTCGGCATGATGTGGATGCTCCAGAGTGCGGGGGACAGGCGGATTCAGGCGGACGGCATGGCGCCGAGCAGGATGCCGGCGGTCAGGACCACGTACGTGGCCAGGGTGACGCCGCCGACGGACAGCAGCGTGGCCCCCTTGGGCTGGCGGACCAACTGGTAGCCGATGAGGCCCGGCACGATGAACCCCAGCGTCTGGTTGGCGTAGAGCAGCGGGAACTCCGTCTGCAGCACGATGATCACGGTGGCCTGGATGAGCACACCGCTGAGCACGACGGCCGCGAAGAGCCGCTTGCCGTAGAGGATCACGTAGCGCTGGAGCAGGAGCGTGGTGACGTAGGTCAGGACGGTGACGCCGACCACGAGCGCGGCCCGCTGGAGATCCTCGATCAGGGTGAGCGCCAGCCAGCCCGGCGTGATCATGCCGCCCGGCGACAGATTGGTCGTCAGGTAGCACATCAGGGAGAACATGAGTCCCAGGCCGATGCCGATGGCGGCGATCTCGGGGGTGAGGACGGAGGGGATCAACGCTGTTCTCCTGGGCTGTGCCACTGCCGGGTGTGGTCGGCGGGGTTCGTGGGCGGTATTCGGGGTTCGAAGAGGTCGCGCTCCGCCGCCGAGGCGTCGTACCGGTCGGGGTACGGGCGTTCTTCCGGGTGCTGTCCGTGGAGATGGGGCACGTACGGCTGTTGGCCGTAGCGGTCCTCGTACGCCTGCGGGTAGCCCTGGTAGGGGTCGATCCGGGGGACATAGAGCTGCATGGTCTCGGCGTGCACGGGGTGGTCGGGCCGTTCCGGCGGGTGGGCCGGAGCCTTGTCCGCGGGCTCGTCGGGGCTCTCGTCGGCCTGGAGTTCGGTGAGGTGCTCGAGCAGGATCTCGCCCTGGCCGTGGATGTTGCCGATGGCGACCAGTGAGGAATCCGGGCCGAGCCTCTCCAGCAGCGAGGCCATGAACTCCTCGGGGTCGCGCTTGTCGCCGCCGAGGTCCACGGCACGGGGCCGGAACGCGCTGGGGATGGCGTCGATGGCGGACTTGGCGGGGTGGCCGATGACGAAGACGTGCTCGGGGTCGAGGTCGGGGATGATCTCCCCCATCTGCCCATTACGTTCCACGCGGTCGGGGCGGCAGTTGATGACCACGTTGAGCGGCCGGTGGATGGCCCCGAGGTCGAGGAGCTGATTGATGTTCATCAGCGTCGACTCAGGATCGTTGGCCGCGAAGACGTTGGCGAAGCGGAGCCGCTTGCCCTGCGGGGTCAGATAGCGCTCGACCGAGAGGACACCGGGGTCAGGCGGGGCCTCGTACATCCCGCGCAGGGCAGTCGCCCGGTCGACGCCGAGGAGTTCGGCGACGGTGAGCGCGATCGCGACGTTCTCCTTGAAGGTGAACCAGCTGAACCCGCGCAGCTCCTCGTCGCTGACCGTCTCGGGGTCGGCGTAGACGAGCCGGCAGTTCCGCGCGTCGGCCTCCTCCTGGAGGATGTCGAAACGCTCCTTCTCGGCGGTGACGCAGATGCCGTCCTCCGGCATCGACCGGCTCAGCGAGCGCGCCACGTCGTCCAGGGTGGGGCCCATCTCGGCGAGGTGGTCCTCACGGACGTTGCACAGCACACCGATCGTGGACCGGATCAGCTTCGACTGGTTGATCTCCTGCAGCGCGGGCATGACGGCCATGCACTCGATGACGAGGGCGTCCGGCCGGTACGCGGCGGCTCGCCGCACGATGCCGATCTGCTCGACCACGTTGGCGATGCCGAACTTGCGGTACACCGGTTCCTCGGTGGCGTCCGGATGGATGAACCGGGCCGCGGTGCCGGTGGTCTTGGCGACGGTGATCAGATCCCCGCCGCGCAGCGCGCCGGCGCAGAGCCGGGTGATGGAGGACTTGCCCCGGATGCCGTTGACCAGGACACGGGTGGGTATCCGGTCCAGGCTGGCCTGGTGCCGCCGCTGTTCGACGATGCCCGCCACCAGCAGGATCGCGCAGCACACCAGCAGCACGGTGTAGAGGAAGAGCACGGGTGATCAGTTCCTTGTGTACTGCCGGCCGGCCGGACGCTGGGTGGGGCCAGGCTGCGCGCGGCGCTGTACCTGCGACTGCTGGCGGATGAGTTCGAGCGAGCGGGTGACGGCTCCGACCTCGTCGTGGTGCTGGGGGAAGAGCACGGTCTTGCGGTCGCCGTCGGCCAGTGCCTCGCTCCGGTCGGCCAGGGTCCGCAGCGGTCGGGCCACGACGATGTGCAGCCACCCCAGGCAGGCGACGGCCGCCGCGGCACCGAGCAGACCGGCGAGCACAGTGCGGTTCTGGGTGTCGTATCCGGGGATGGCCAGCCTGCTCACCGGCTGCCAGGAGACCACGCTCCAGTGGAGTGACTGGGCCGGACCAGTGCCGGCGAACGGAGCCGCGGCGGCGATCCGTACGCCGTGCTCGCGGTAGAGGACGCCGTTCGGCCTGGCCTTCTTACCCAGCTTCTGGTTGCTGGCCGTGACGAGGTCCTTGAGGTGGCTGTCGGGCAGCGACTGGAAGGCGAGGAATCCGGTGTTGCCGGCGATCACGCCACCCTTGTCGTCCACGAGACGTACGACGCCCATGCCGGGCCGGCCCAGCAACGCGTTGAGGAACTCGATGCGGAACTCGCCCATCAGGCGGTTGCCCTTGGCACCGGGGATCTCGGCGGTGCCCACGACCAGGGGCTCCTTCTCGCCCCGGCCGAGCAGCCTGAGGGGCTTGTCCGAGGTGCGCCGGGAGCCCGGCAGACGCGGTGCGTCGCCTTCGTGCGCCACGACGTCCCCGGAGGAGTCGACCACGTAGAGCGAGCGGTAGCGGGTGTTCTCGTCGAGGGTGCGCTTCAGGACCTCGTTCATGACGGCGGGTGCGGTGCCGTCACCGATGAGGGAGCCCACGGACTGCAGATCGGCCTCGCCCTCGTTGAGCGCGCGCCGTACCCGGTCGCTGAGCGTCTGGGTGCGTTCGCGCTGGTCGCTGACGAGTTGCTGGGGGACGGTCGCCGTGCCGTCGGCGCGGTTGAGCAGCAGCATGAGCGGCGCCGACCAGGCGAGCAGCAGTACGGCGCAAACCGCGAGCAGGGCCCGGACACCCACCCGGCGCATGCCGCGCAGACGCGGGCGCGGCTCGTCGTCGGCGGACTCCCCGAGCAGCTGACGGCGCAGCCGTTCCAGGGACCGGCCGATGCGGTGCGCCTCCCCGAAGCGGGGCACGGTGACGGGCCTTGTCAGGTCGCCTCGGGTGAGCCTGCGGGACTCCAGGAACAGCCGGATCAGCGGCCGCTGCACGGCGCCCAGGAGAAGTGCCACGGCGAGGGCGCCCATGAGGAGCAGCGCGCCGCCGGCCAGTACGCCGAAGACGAGGGAGCCGGCGCGGCGGGGGTCCTCGTCCACGTCGATCATGGAGACCACGGACAGACCGAGCCCGGAGGCCGTGGTGACCTCGCCGGGTTCCGGTGGTGCGAGGGTGGCGTACCCGGCGACGGACCGGTCGCTCAGCAACTGCCCGCCGAGCAGGCTGCCGCTGACGCCCTGGTAGCCGCCGCTGCCGGGTTCCTTGCTGCTGCGCGGGTCCTGCTGGGCCCGGCGCGCCGCATTGCGGGCGAAGACGCCGAGTTGCTCGCGCTGGGCCTTGATCTGCGCGCGGTCGGCGCCGCCACGGGCCTGCTCGGGCTCGGCGATACCGTCGCTGCTGAGGATCTTCCCGCCGCCGTCGACCACGGCGATGGAGCGGAACTGACCGAGGCTGATGCCGGGGAAATGCAGATTGCTGGAGGCGACCAGCAGGAGCTGCGGCCTGCCGGGCCAGGACAGCAGGGCGAACGACAGCAGACGGGTCTCACCGTTGCCCAGCCGGGCCATGCGCGGCGCGAGTCCGTCCCGCCCGCCGAGTGCGGAAGTGTCCACCACGGTCAGGGGGACGGTCTCGCCGCGGGCGGCGACGAGCTTGCCGCTGCGGATCTCGACGACGGCCGTCCCCGCCCACTTCTGGTAAGTGCTGCCGAGCTTGTCGAGCGCCGCGTCACCGGTGACCGGTGCCCCGGCACTGAACAGCGCGGCGGACCGGGTGAGGTCGGTGACGGACTCGTCGATGGAGGCGCGCAGCGCGATGGCACCGTCCTCGGCGAAGTGCTGCTGAGAGGTCAGCACCGCCTTCGGCACCCCGGCGTCGTCCACGCGTCCCAGCGCGAGGACGGTCACTCCCGCGAGCGAGAGCAGGAGTACGCAGAGAACCGCGATCGGCGGGCGGATGCCTCCGATCAGCGACATGTCGGCGCGACGGCGGGATCGGTGCTGCCGCGCCGGGGGCGGTGAGGCCAAGGGACGGTCCTCTCGGGCTTGATGGTGCAGTGCCGCGTTCCGGCACAGGTGTGACACCAGGGGTGCGTCCGGAAGCCAGACTCAAAGAAGAGTCATAAGGTTGCATCGATCTTTACGTGACCTGCGCAACATCTGTCATCGTGCGGTCATCGTCGATCAGCGGAGCCGGTCATCCGGGCAGCGCAGTCAGGGCCTTCAGCCCGTCGCCGCCCGCGCCGCGGTTGAGCAGGGTGCCCTCCGTGCGCTCGAAGGCCAGCCGCAGCCGGGCCTTCTGGCGCCCGGTGAGCCGGCGGCCGTCCCGGAGTGGGACCGGTACGTCAAGCAGGCGGTAGTCCTGTGCGTCGTCGTCGCCGGCCGGCGTGGCGCCGCCGGGGCTGTCCTCCACGTCCGGCGGGATCTCCAAGAGCGTCGGCTCGAAGCGCGGCTGGACGTCCCAGTGGCCCTTGCCGTGCTCGGTGAACGCGAACCAGGCGATCACCCCCTCTTCCGTCAGCCCGGTCGGCGACTCGTGCCGCGCGATCTGGTTGCCGAGTCCGTAGGCGATCCAGGTGCCGTCCACCTTCTCCATCGGCTGCACCACGTGCGCGTGGTGGCCGATGACGAGGTCGACGCCGGTGTTCTCGGCGATCTGACGGGCGAACGTGGTCTGCTGGGCCGACGGGTCCGGCTGGTGCTCACGCCCCCAGTGCACGGAGAGGATCACCACCTCGGCACCGTCCGCGCGGGCCTGCCCCTCGGCCGCCTGGATGCGCTTCAGGCTCGCCTGGTTCGCCAGCCACGGCTTGTCCGCGGGCAGGCGGTGCGGCTCGTTGAAGCCGTACGCGAACGACAGCTGCGCGACCTTGACGCCCTTGACGTCCAGGATCAGCGGGGTGAGCCATTCCTTCTTCGTCCGGAAGGAGCCCGTGTGCCTCACCCCGGCCGCGTCCAGCGCGTCCAGGGTGCGCTTCACCCCCTGGTACCCGTGGTCGAGCGTGTGGTTGGAGGCTGTGGAGCAGGTGTCGTAGCCGAGGTCCTTGATCGTCTTGGCGGTCTGCGGAGGCACCTGGAAGTCCGGGAAACCCTCGAACGGACCGCCAGGCGTGCCCATCACCGGCTCGTAGTGGCAGATCGCCAAGTCGGCCTTGCTGATCACCGGTTGGACCCCGGCCATCAGCGGCCCGAAGTCCAGTCCGGCCACCCCGGCGCCTGTGGCCTTCGCGTCCTTGCGCGCCTGTTCTATGAGCTGGGGGTGCATCAGGATGTCCCCGGCCGCCGCGACCGTGAAGGAGCGTCCGCCGCCCTGGTCGTCCGAACCGCCCGTAAGGGCGCCGCAGCCGACGGGTCCGGCGAGGAGTACGAGCGGGCTCAACAAGGTCAGCAAGGTGTGGCTGCGGCGTCTGTTCACCGGGATATCTTGATACAACCATGAGAGCCAACTGCTCACGCACGATGACGATCGCAACAATTCTCCTTGTCGTAGCCGGTCTCGCCGGAGCGGTCACCGTGATGCTCCGCCACACGCGCACGGTGACCGGGGCCCCCACGGACATCCGTGACGACGACAAGCGGGCACCGCGGATCGACCTGGCGCGCTCGGTGGCGGATTTCACCAGGGGATTCGGTCCGGGACACGGCTACCGGCACCCCGGAACGGCCGACCGCGCGGCCGTCGCCACCGCGATCGGCCTGCTGCTCGACGGCCACCGTCACGATGCTGAACAGCGTTTCTCTCAGCGGGACTTCACCGTTCGCACGATCGTCGACCAGGTCTCCGGCCGCCACTACGCCGAGGTCGCCGACCGCACCGACGACGCCGTCGCGCCACGCGGCTGGGGTCGGTTCTACCTCGATCTCGACCACACCCCGCGCTGGTCGGTCCAGGTTCCCCACCCCGTTGCCGACCAGCACACCGAGCAACTCGCCGTACGGGTGCTGCGGGATTCACCAGGTGGCGTTCTGGTGATCGCGGGTGCACATCGCAAAGCAGGTGACGGTGACTCCGCCGACGTGGCGCACCGCCGGGACACCGTCTTCCACGCCGTCTGCGCCGAACTGGCCCGGCGGGGGATGCCAGGTGTCCAGCTGCACGGCTTCGCGGCCTCCTCCGCACCGGACTACGACGTCGTCGCCTCCACCGGTGCCGGCCGGGAGGGCCGCCTCGACGGCCGGGCGCTGGCCGACGCGCTGGGGGCCCACGGCTTCCGGGTGTGCCGGGCCTGGGCCCGGACCTGCCCGCTGGAAGGCCAGGAGAACATGCAGGGCCGCATCGCCGACGCGCGTCATGTGCCGTTCCTGCACGTGGAGTTCGCCCCGGCGGTACGCGGTGCCGATGCGGCGGCCGAACAGGCGGCACGCGATATCGGCAGGGTCACGCGTCGCTGGGAGAACGCCCCGCCGGCACGATGAACGCGCGGTACGCCGCGCTCCGCCCACGCCAGAACTATCGTGTCGACCAAGGGGTTCGCGGGACGCCACAGTAGGCCAGGCCCTCCTCCCTTGCGGGCGTCGGGGAGATCCGCATGCTGGTGCGAGAAAGCGCGCCCGTGGGGCGGTGGTCTGACGTGAGACCGAGTCGGTCCCGAACTCGAGCCGGCTCTTCGGGTACCGGACGTCGCCCCCGTCCCAGGCATCCGGATCCGCCCTGGTACTCCAGCAGCACTTTGACGTTGTCCCTGTTCAGGGGCAGTTTAGGTGAGTGTGGAGGGCTGCGTGGCGATCCTTGTTCTCTTTCCCGGGCTGCCCCTCGATCGTGTGTAGCCGCCGCTGACAGTGACAGTGGCGGGCGACGGCTTGGCGTCGTCTGCGCCAGTGGGACCACCTCAGCGTGCGTGCGCTGAGGAAGGGCCGGCCAGCGGCGAGGGGTGGGTGGCAAGTTACCAGGAGCCGCCGAACTTCTGCCACGGTCAGGGGCGCGAGGCGTACCAGGGGCGCCGACCCAAGCGGCACTGGCAGCGATGGCGGGTCCCGAATGCCCGTGAAGGCGGGCGATTCCCGGGACACGTGAACCGATCTCCGCAGTCGCTGCGGCAGGGCGCCGGTCAGTCTCTCGTCCCGCCATCGTCGCACAGCGAGAACCAAAACCCCATGATCCGCACCACATCCATCCCCGAGGCCACGGGACCCTCACCGACTCCCCGAGCAGTCGAGCCTCAACGAACCTGCTCGCGCAGCGTGCCGAACTCGGCGAACAACCACCCGAACACCCGAACAGGCTCTGATTTTGTTCTTTGTCTACCAGGATCTTCCGGGGTTTGGGAACACGGGCAGGGCAGGCGAGGTGGGCGCGGATGTTCCTGAACCCCCGGCCGGGCGAGCCTGAGCTGGGTGTGAGCGACGATCAGGATGCAGGTCCAGTGGTCTGCTGCCTCGGGGCAGGTCTCCGGCTCGGTGCAGCGGAACTCCGGACCGTGCTTGGGCGGCCGGCCGTTGACACCATGCATCCGCGGTGGCCTCGGCAGCCGCATCACGCGGTCGGAGCTGACCTGGCCGATCAGCTCAACGGGCAGGTCACGCAGGACCCAGGCCAGGCGGGTGACGTCGTGGCCCGCATCGCTGACAATCACGATGTCCGGGTCCCCGGCCTGCCACCGGCCTGCGGCGATGAGCCGCTCAACGACCCCTCGGAGCTGGCCGGCGGTGACCGCGGCCGCGTCCTCCGCCGGTCCGAGCCGGACCGCATCCAGGATCGCGGTCCAGGACGCGGCGCCCTGCCCCAGCGCGGCCACGAAGGAGTAGGGCCAGCCGGGATGAACTGCGACGCGGTCGTCGCGCGGCCGTAGACGTGGCAGAACAGGCGCTCCGCCGAGCACGGCGCGTCCGAGCGGAGCCATGGCGTTACATCGACCGCCAGGACCAGCCGACCGCCGCCGAAACGCGGCAGCGACAGGCTGGCCAGCACCGTCCGCAGCCGTTCGGCGTCGATCCGGCCGTGGTTCTGGCCGCCGTACATCGCTCCGTGCCCACGCCGATGCTCGGGCGGCAGCGTCAGGTCCACCGGGGACTTCACCGCACCGTCCGCACACAGCACCGCGTACGCCGGCTCGAACAACTCGTCGCGCGAGGCGGCCAGACACTCGCAGAACTCGCCCCGGAAGCACGATGCTTCCGCGAACGCTTCCCTGCGGACAGCATCAGACAGCAGACTCACTCTCGGCCTTCGTCTCGGTCACGTGCACCCTGGCCGGAGCACATGATCGGACGAAGGCCGCCCCCACGTCCGCTGAACTGCGCAATTCTGCCTTGAGTTCGAGATCGGTTCGAAGCCGGCAGGCTGGACTCAGGACTCACACGGTGGGAGTTCTTTCGCAGCCAGCAGCCCTCGAACGGTACCGAGGGAGCTGCTCGGCGCATCGGTGAGCTGATCAACGATGACGCTGCATCCCACCCAGGTCGACCCGCACTCCTCGACCATGCTCCTGACGGCCGCAGCCTGGCTTCCGGTCTCGATCCAGTCATCGACCAGCAGAACGCGGTCTCCCGGCCCGAGCGAGGATCGCTGGAGTCGCAGCGTGTGACGAAGGCGTCGGTAGTCGGGAGCTGACTTACGCACGACTTTGTCGCCTGGGAAGAGGCCCTCGCCCTTCCGGACGGGAACGAAACCGACGCCGAGCTCGACGGCGGCGGCACCACCCAGAAGAAAGCCTCGCGACTCGATCCCGCAGACTGCCGTGATCTGCTCATCCCGGAACGGTTCAACGAGAGCAGCGACCACCGCGGCCAGTGCTCCGGCATCCCGGAAGATCGCCCACACGTCCGCGTGACCACCGATCCACCGGAAGTGTTCAAGCGTCAGGTCACGCGCAGTCGTAAGCATGAGCGGAAGTCTTCCGATCGCCGCCCAGGGCAGCAAACCCTTATCGACCACCCATGCTCCCGAGCTCTCCCGACGTCGATCCGAGCCCGAAGATGAAGGACAAGCTGATGGCCGGGACGTCGGGGACGACGTCCCGGCGGTTGGTGTCCACGTCGAACACCACGGAGCTGCACGCGGCCAGTGAGTGGAGCACGGTCGCGGTGAGGATGGCGTCGAAGGCGGCGAGGAGGCTGCCGCCGGCGGTTCGACTGGGACTCCAGTGACAACCTGACCTCGGCGAAACTGCCCACCGGCGCCACCACCGCGCTCGGCGCCTACAGCACCCACTCCGGAGCCAACCTGCCCGGCAGCCTCACCACCCCGTCCGGCAAGAAGACCACCTACAGCTACGACACCTCCGGCAACCTGATGTCCTCCCAGGACACCACCACCGGCGTGTCCAACGGGGCGAAACTGTCCTACGGCTACCAGGGCGACTCGGGCGTCACGGACTGCGGCGGCTTCGACGGCCAGCGCTGCACCGCCACCGACGCGAACGGCAACAAGACGTCGTACTCCTACGACGGCAAGGGCAACCTCAGCAAGACCGCACCCCCCTCGCCGCTGGGCGCCACCACCTACACCTACGACACGCTCGGCCGCCCGGCCGGCGTCCTCGACGGAGGCGGCGTCACCACCACCTACACCTACGACAACCACGACCGCGTCACCAAGGTCGCCACGTCCGGCGGCAGCGGAAACCTCACGGTCGGCTACACCTACGACCGCGACGGCCACCTGCTCACCCAGACCGACACCTCCGGCACCCTCACCTACACCTACGACGGACTCGGCCGCGAAGCCACCCGCACCCTCGCCGACGGCGCCATCTACACCCAGGGCTACGACCCCGCCGGCAACCTCAAGACCCTCACCGAACCGGGCGGCACCACCACCTACGGCTACGACGCGGCCAACCACCTCACCTCACCGAAGGACCCGACCGGCGCGACCACGACCTTCACCTACGACGAGGACGGCAACCGCACCGCCACCAAACTCCCCGGCGGCACCACCCAAAGCACCCAGTGGGACAACGCCGACCGCCCCACCCAGATCAAGGCCACCACCCCGACCGGCACGCTGTTCACCTACAACTACGACTACAAGCTCTCGGGCGGCACGGACACCGACCAGATCCAGACCCGCACCGACCCCGGCGCGAACAAGACGATCTCCTACACCTACGACAGCCAGTCCCGCCTGAGCTACGCCCAGGAAAACGCCGGCTCCACGAAGAACGCCTCCTGGCTGTTCTGCTACGACAAGGCCGGCAACCTCACCGCCGCCTCCGGCTCCGCGTCGTCCTGCTCCGCGAGCAGCGGCCTGACCAGCTACACCTACAACGCGGCCAACCAGCTCACCGGCATGAACGGCGACACCACCGGCTGGTCCTACGACAAGAACGGCAACGAACTCACCGCCGCCGGACAACTCCCGCGCACCGGTGAGACGTACAACGACTTCAACCAGCTCACCGCCCTCACCACCGGCGGCACCACCAGCAACTACACCTACGCCGGCACCGACAGCTCCAACCGCCTCAGCGTCGATTCCACCCGCATCGACCAGGGCCCCACCGGCATCTCCACCACCACCGTCGACGGCAAGAGCACCGGATTCGTCCGCGATCCTGCGGGCACACTGATCGGCATGACCAGCGGCGGCAACCCGTACTACTACCTCACCGACAACCAGGGCGCCCCATCAGCCCTCGTCGACAACACCGGCACCAAGCAGGGCCGCTGGGACTACAGCCCCACCGGCAACGCCCGACCCGGAAACACGGCCACCATCGACCAGCCCTTCGGCTACACCGGCGCCGACCTGGACTCAAGCGGGCTCTACAAGATGGGCGCCCGCTACAACGATCCGACCCTGGGCCGCTTCACCCAGTCCGACCCCTCGGGTCAAGAGCAGAACCCCTTCCTCTACGCGGGTGGCGACCCCGTGAACCACGTCGACCCCAGCGGACTCTCTTTCTTGTCCGACGAATTCATGGACGTCAGTAACAACATCTGGGGAGCAGCGGTGGGGTGCTTGGCAGGAATAGAAGCTGCCGATATGTCCGGCATCATAACGACGGCCAGTATCGCAGGGCCGTGGGGTACTGCGGGCGCAGTTCTCGGAGGATGTGCGGTAGGCGGGTTTCTCGGCTACAACAACGTTGACCTGATCAGCTACGGCTAGAATCCGCACAAGCAACAATCAGCGCGCCCTGGCATATCAGGGCGCGCCACCTTCTCGCTGTATAATTCGAAAGGCGGAACAAGTGAACGACAAGCGCAAGATGCGCATATTCATGTCCGTAGTCGCCATTGTGTGAATTCTTGCACTCGTTCAGGGTCTCCTGTCTGAGGGAGAAAAGCGATGGATACCTCTAATTTTGAGCGGCATGTGCCTGCTGTCTCTGGCGATGTGGACATACGGTCTACGCAAGACCGGAAAGCGAAATGAGCGCTGATCAGATCTCTGAAAAGCCTCTGCCTCCACCGCCGGCAGGAACAGCGCGGGATTGACCCGCGCTTACGCATGCGCACTGATCGGAAGATCCAGCAGGGTGGCCATGACACCTGGACGCAGCCGCCGACGAACCGGTGGCACGGTTGCGGTGGACGACCAGGTCAACCTGTCCAATGCGAACGTGTCCGGCGACCTCGTTGCGGTATGGGTCAAATCCGCACATCACTACTAAGCAGATCCAGCGATGCTGGACGCTCTTGGCCTTGTACTGCGTAGGTTGTCGGTTCGAATCCGACACTGGGCTCCGGTAAGGGTCAGGACAGACACCGTCTGGCCTGAGCCCTTGCCATTTCCGGGGAAACTTGGAGCCGTGCCGCCGGTACGAAGGGCGGTTGGGTCTGCGGGCGGTCCGGGGGTCAGCGCTGGTGTGGGGTGCCGAGCCGGAAGGTTACGTTCGGGGTGTAGTAGAAGCCTCCGCCGCTGATCTGGTTACACCGCGACATCGCTCACAGGGGAGACATTTCCGACCGTGTCCGCACTGACGCGGACGGCGTTGCGCAGGGTTCCCGACGCGCCTGCCACCAGCGTCACCTGGTTGTCGACGATGTCGACCCCGGAGACGGGGTCCGCCCCCCACCTGAACCGGCGGCTGGGCGACCATCCTGGCCGTCGCGGAGCCGACGCAGACCCCACCGACGCTGTTGTTGATCGTGTTGCCGCCGATAGTGATCTCGGTGGTGTTTATTGCCCCTACCGCGTCCCACTTGGCCTCGTTCACCGTGTTGCCCTGGATCAGCACACGCGCATGCACCTGGCCGACCTTTTCGCCGCTGGTGTGCGATCTGGCGAGCTTCGCCCAGGACGGCTGCCTGTCAAGCGGCTTGGAGCCAGTTGCGATAGGCGTGGGTGAGAGCGTCGTCGCGGCGAATTCCTCGTTCGAGGGCGGAAATGGTGGCGGGCCGGACTCCGAGGTGCGGGGCGGCGACGGCGAGGGTGAGGTTCTTGGACTGGCGCAGGGGCCGCAGGTCGGCGATGCCCGGGACAATGATTGTGGTCGACAATACGTGGTTGCCGGCGCTGGGGCGCTTCGGCCCAGAACTTCGCGACATGCTACCCACCTCTATCGGCCTCGGCATCCTCTTGGCCGGTCCGGTCCTCGCTCTGGCCTGGCCGTACTGCGCCTCCTGCGTCAACGGCCTGGACCAGGGCGTCGTCGTATTCGCGGCCGCCACGGTGGTGGGGCTGCTGGCGTCGCGCGGCGGTGCGCAGGCATTTCCACCCCCTTCTGGAAAGTGCCGTACGTGAGCAGGTGCTGGTCAATACGCTCGGCCCGTGACTGAGCGATCCGTCGAGAACGTCGGCACCCGCCCTAAGACCATCGAACCCAAGCAAAGTGCCGCTGTGGAAGACGCGCACTACCGTCGGCGTCTTCAGTCGATCAGCGAGCGGCCCCAGTCGCGGCCGCCCCTGTGGGTTCTCGCGTTGCCGCAGGCGGAGGAAGGCCGTTGCTCTCGGACTGACTCGGATCCCTGTCTGCGTATGAGATTGATCTTGTTTTTCTTGTTCAGGTCGTTTGCGTGCATATATAGTGGCATATCTGGCTCTGGCCATTAGCTGTTGGGCACATGAGCTGCGGTACCTCGACCTGTCTGAGATTCCCAGACGACGTTGAGAACTCTTATGTGTTTGGACAGTTGCCCTGCCAGACTGCCGAAGGTGCAGTACTAGCTGGGGCCTGTGTGGAGTTGTGATCAAGGCTGTGATTCGAGGTGTCGGATCCAGAGGAGGCTGGCGCATAATTGGAGTCCGGCCTGGTAGCTCGCAGGTTTTTTGTCGTAGCGGACGGCGAGGCCGCGCCAGTCCTTGATCTTGTTGATGGTGCGTTCTGAGCTGTACTGAGTTTCGTAGAGTCCGGCGATCTTGTTTCAGGCGGACTGCGGGATGCGTTCCTGGCTCTGCCAGAAGTCGCGTTCGCACTCGACTGGTGGCACGTAGCCGAGCGCGGAATGGAGGCGTTCTTCGTTGTACCAGGTGACCCGTTGGAAGACCGCCTGCTCGACCTGGTCGACGTCCTTCCAGGGGCCCTGCATCTCGATCAGCTCGGCTTTGAAGGTGCCGTTCAGCGCCTCGGCCATCGCGTTGTCGTAACTGTCCGCGACGGAGCCGACTGACGCGGAAGGGCCGATGTCAGCGAGCCGGTCGGTGTATCGAATTGACACATATTGGGCGAGTTCAACCAGTCGTTGCAACACCGGGTTGTTGCAGCGAGCGTAGCTGCTCTTCGAAGACCTCGGCGGGTGTCCGCCAGCCGAGGGTCTTGCGGGGCCGGTTGTTGATCGCCATGGCGACGGCTTCGAGGTCCGTGGACGACCACCGGGACAGATCGGTGCCCTTCGGAAAGTACTGACGCAGCAGCCCGTTCGTGTTCTCGTTGGGCGGTCGTTGCCAGGGCGAGTGGGGATCGGCGAAGAACACCTTCGTCCCGGTATCGATGGCGAACTGGGCGTGGCCGGAGAGTTCCTTTCCGCGGTCCCAGGTGAGGGTTTTGCGTAGTGGCTCGGGCAGCTGCGTCATCGATGCCGTGAGCGCTGTGTTCATCGCGATCGCGCCATAGCCCCCGAGTGAGGTGCCGTTCTTCACGGGCGGATTCTCGCCCCAGCCCCTTGAGCCGGGGCAGGTGCACCAGGAGCGTGGAGCGGCTGCTGCGCTCGACCAGCGTGCCGATCGCGGAGCGACCCGTGCCGATGATCAAATCGCCTTCCCGGTGTCCGGGGACCGCACGGTCTGCGGCCTCGGCGGGGCGTTCGCCGAGGATGACGTCCGCGGTGACGTGCCCCTGGGGTTTGTTCTGTGACCGTGCACGGGGAATCCGCAGCGCCCGGCCGGTGCGCTACAGCGGCAGTTCGGTGCGCATATGGTTCGCGATCTGCCAGCCGACGATCATCCGGGAGAACACGTCCAGGACAAAGGCGACGTAGGCCCAGCCGG
>NZ_JBHXLV010000046.1:0-37444 GCF_042721685.1 Streptomyces sp. NPDC058459
CCCCGGAGGACCGTCTCCGGGGTGCCCGTGGTCTCGCGTACGGCCCCTCAGCGCCCGGCGAGCGGGTTCTCGAGGGTGCCGATGAGCTGGAGCGCGCCGGACGGGTCGGCGAGGTCCACCATCTGCTTGTTGTCGCGCAGCTGGAGCCGGTTCAGGCAGGACAGCGCGAACCGGGGCGCGAACATGTCGTACCGCTCGAACTTCTCCGCGAGCCGCGGGTTCGCGTCCTGGTACTCGCGGGTGGTCTCCGCGACCGTGTCCCAGAACGCGTCCTCCGTGAGCACGCCGTCGGCGGCCAGATTGGCGGCGAGGAAGCGGAAGAAGCAGTCGAAGACGTCGGTGAAGATCGACAGCAGCTTCTTGTCCTCCGGCACCTCCACCCGGATGCGCCGGACCTCCGGCGGCAGGGCCGCGTCCGGGTCCATGACGGCGATCTCCTCGGCGATGTCCTTGAACACCGCGCGCCGGACCGCGCCGTCCTTGAGCACCAGGATGACGTTCTCCCCGTGCGGCATGAACACCAGGTCGTAGGCGTAGAAGCTGTGCAGCAGCGGCACGTAGTAGGCCCGCAGGTAGTCGCGCAGCCAGCCGGCCGGTGTGCGGCCGGAGCGCTCGATCAGCGCGCCCGCGAAGGAGGCGCCGTCGTCGTCGGTGTGCAGCAGGGAGGCCATCGTCGCCAGCGACTCGCCCTCGGCGAGGCGGGACACCGGGGACTCGCGCCACAGGGCGGCCAGCATCTTCCGGTAGGGGGAGTGGCGGTTGGTGGCCCGCTCGTACTCCAGGTGCCGGTAGCCGACGGCGGCCTGCTCGCGGATGATCGTGAGGCCGGTCCCGGAGAGCACCGGGTCGTTCTCGATCAGCCGGGCCAGCCAGTCGTTGATCGCCGGGGTCGCCTCCATGTACGCGGCCGACAGACCGCGCATGAAGCCCATGTTGAGCACGGACAGCGCCGTCTTCACATAGCTCTTCTCGGGATGCGTCCGGTTGAAGAACGTCCGGATGGACTGCTGGGCCAGGTACTCGTCGTCGCCCTCGCCCAGGCACACCAGGTTGCGGCGGGCCACCTCGGCGGCGAAGGTCACGCTGAGCTTGTTCCACCACTGCCAGGGGTGGACCGGGATCAGCAGATAGTCGTCCGCGTCGAGCCCCTGCCCGGTGAGCACGCCCCGGAACCGCTCCAGGGTGGCCTCGCCCAGCTCGCGCCGGAAGAACTCCTCGTACTCGACGCCCGCGCCGGCGGTGAACGCTGCCCGCGAGCGGTGCGCGGCCAGCCAGACCAGCTTCACCGGGCTCGCCGTCTCCGGCGCGTACGCCAGGTACTCCCGGACGCCGAAGCCGAGCCGGCCGTTGTTGGCCACGAAGCAGGGGTGGCCCTCGGTCATCCCGGTCTCGATGTCCTGGAACGAGGCGCCGGCCAGTTCCCGGGCGCTGACCCGGGGCTTGGTCAGCTTGTAGCAGGTGCCGGACAGGGTGGCGGAGATCTCCTCCAGGTAGACCGGCAGGATCTCCTCGCTCAGCCCCAGGGTCTCCCGCAGCTCGATGAAGAAGTCCAGTGCGGCGAGCGGGAGTTCCCCGCCCTCGCGGTGCCGGGTGATCGAGCCGGCGTCCACCTGCCAGTGGTCCAGGCCCCGGCGCACGGCTGCGAAGCGATACGAGGTGAGCTTGTCGTCGCTGCGGACGACGTACTCCTCGCCTTCCGGCTCGGGGGTGAGCAGGCGCTCGTGCGCGAACTCGGCGAGGGCCTTGCGGAGCAGCAGGCGGTTGGCCTTCTCCCAGCGCTCGGGGGAAAGGTGGGCCACGGAGTCGGCGAGGGTCATGCCGTCACCCCCGTCGCCGCCTCGAACCGTTCCCGGGTGCAGAAACTCAGCAAGGCGCGCTTCTCCGGCTTCTCCATCTCGCCCTCGGGCACGAACCCGACGGCCTCGTTCAGCGCGTGCACGGCGGTGTTGCGCACATCGGGTTCCACGACGACCCGCAGGGTGCCCGGGTCGGAGAAGAGGTGCGCCATCACGGCGGTGATGACCCGCCGGGTGAACCCGTGCACGGGGGTGTCGGTGGGCGCCACCAGGAAGTGCATGCCGACGTCGCCCGGCCGGGCCTCGTACAGCCCGGCCAGCTCGCGGTGCGCGGGGTCGTAGCTCTCCATCAGGAACACCGGCACCCCGTCGTCCAGGCCGAGGAAGGCGTGGTGGTGCTCGTCGGCCACGATCTCCGTGTAGGCACGCTCGACGTCCACAAGCTTCGCGTCCCGCATCATCCAGAACGCGGCCTTCGGATCGGTCACCCAGCCGTGCACCAGGCTCGCGTCCTTCAGGGGGTCGAGCGGGCGGATCGTGAAGGTCATACGGCGAACTCCTGGAAAGCGATGGTCTTCTCGACCGGGTAGTACTCCGAACCGAGCAGCTCGCGGATGATGGAGGCGTTGCGGTAGGCACCCATGCCCAGGTCGGGGCTGGTGATGCTGTGGGTGTGGACGCCGGCGTTCTGGAGGAAGACACCGCGGCCGGTGACGTCGATGGCGTAGTTGCGGGCCAGGTCGAAGTTGCCGTGGGTGTCGTAGCGCAGGCGGTCGCGGACCGGCCGCAGGAACTCCGGCTCGCGGTACCGGTAGCCGGTGGCCAGCACCAGGCCCTCGCTCTCCAGCTCGTAGTCCTTGCCCTGCTCCTCCTGACGGAGGGAGAGGGTGTAGGTGCCGTGCTCGTAAGTGGCGCTGTTCAGCGTGGAGTTGGTGAGCAGCCGGGTCTGGATCGGGCCGCCGAGGTTCTTCCGGTAGAGCAGGTCGAAGATCTCGTTGATCAGCTCGCCGTCGATGCCCTTGAACAGGCCCTTCTGCCGGTCGGTGATCCGGTAGCGGGTGTCCTCGGGGAGCGCGTGGAAGTAGTCGATGTACTCCGGGGAGGTCATCTCCAGCGTGAGCTTGGTGTACTCCAGCGGGAAGAAGCGCGGGGAGCGGGTGACCCAGTTGAGCCGGTAGCCGTGGACGTCGATCTCGCTGAGGAGGTCGTGGTAGATCTCGGCGGCCGACTGCCCGCTGCCGACCAGGGTGATGGAGCGCTTCTTCCGCAGCTCCGCCTTGTTGTCCAGATAGCGGGAGTTGTGGCTGAAGTCGCCGCCCAGGCCCTCGCACGCCTCCGGGATGTAGGGCGGGGTGCCGGTGCCCAGGACCAGGTGCCTCGCGCGGTAGGTGTCGCCGGCGTCGGTGTGCACCGTGTACAGCCCGTCCGCGAAGGTGACCTCGGTGACCGTGGTGCTGAAGCGGACGCTGGTCAGCTTGGCCGCGGCCCAGCGGCAGTAGTCGTCGTACTCGACGCGCAGCGGGTAGAAGTTCTCCCGGATGTAGAACGAGTACAGCCGGCCCTTCTCCTTGAGGTAGTTGAGGAAGGAGTACGGCGAGGTCGGGTCGGCCAGGGTGACCAGGTCGGACATGAACGGCGTCTGGAGGTGGGCGCCCTCCAGGAACATCCCGGCGTGCCACTCGAAGTCGGGCTTGGAGTCGAGGAAGACGCCGTTCAGCTCCTCGACGGGCTCGGTGAGACAGGCCAGGCCGAGGTTGAAGGGGCCGAGGCCGATCCCCACGAAGTCGAGGACGGGGCTGGCTTCAGGAAGCGCGGTCAAGGGACTCTCCCAGGTACTGCTCGGCGTGGCCGGCGATCAGATCGAGGACGGCGGCGATGTCGGCCGCGGTGGTCTCGGGGTTGAGCAGGGTGAACTTCAGGTGGTGGCGGCCACCGACCTTGGTGCCCGCGACCACGGCGTCCCCGGAGGCGAACAGGGCCTTGCGGGCGTGGAGGTTGGCGCGGTCGATCGCGGCCGGGTCGGTGACGTCCGCCGGGACGTAGCGGAAGACCAGGGTGGACAGCGAGGGCGCCACGACCACGTCGTAGCGGGGGTCGGCGGCGAGCATCCGCCAGCCTTCCCGGGCCAGTTCGCAGACTTCGTCGAAGAGTTCGCCGATGCCGTCGGCGCCCATCACACGCAGCGTCATCCACAGCTTGAGCGCGTCGAAGCGGCGGGTGGTCTGGAGGGACTTGTCGACCTGGTTGGGGATGCGCTCCAGCACCGTGCGGCGCGGGTTGAGGTACTCCGCGTGGTAGGTGGCGTGCCGCAGGGTGGCCGCGTCCCGGACCAGTACGGCGGAGGAACTCACCGGCTGGAAGAAGGACTTGTGGTAGTCGACGGTGACCGAGTCGGCGCGCTCGATGCCGTCGATGCGGCCGCGGTGCTTCAGCGAGGTGAGCAGTCCGCAGCCGTAGGCGGCGTCCACGTGCATCCACACGCCGAACCGGGAGCACAGCTCCGCGATCTCGGGGAGGGGGTCGATGGAGCCGAAGTCGGTGGTGCCGGCGGTGGCGACGACGGCCATCGGGACCAGGCCGTCCCGGACGCAGCGCTCCAGCTCGTGGGCGAGGGCGACGGTGTGCATCCGCTTGTCGTGGTCGACCGGGACGACGACGACCGCGTCCGGGCCGAGGCCGAGGAGTCCGGCGGACTTCTGCACGCTGAAGTGGCTGACCTCGGAGGTGAAGATCCGCAACTGGCCGAAGGACCCGGACTTGGCCTCCTCGCGGGCCAGCAGCAGCGCCTGGAGGTTGGACTGGGTGCCGCCGGAGGTGAACACGCCGTCGGCGGCGGGTCCGAGGCCGATACGGGCGTTGGTCCAGTCGATCAGTCTCCGCTCGATGAGCGTGCCGCCGGCCGACTGGTCCCAGGTGTCCAGGGAGGAGTTGACCGCGCAGAGCACGGCCTCGCCGACCACCGCCGGGATGACGACCGGGCAGTTGAGGTGAGCGAGGTAGCGGGGGTGGTGGAAGTAGACGGCGTCCCGGAGGTAGACCTCCTCCAGCTCGTCCAGCGCGGCCGTGGTGTCGCCGAGCGGCTGGTCGAGGTCCACGGAGTCGACGCGTGGAGCGAGGCCGTCGGCGGTGATGCCGGTGAACGGGCTTGCGACGGTGGCGAGTCTGGCCGCCACCCGCTCTACTCCTTCGGTCACGGAGCGGCGGTACGTCTCCGCGGTGAGGCCATTGAGCAGGTGCGAGCGCATGAGGGGGTCCTCCGGGGGAAACGCGACGGGGAGTGAAGTTCCGCGGCTTCAACTTAGGTAAGCCTAACCTAAGCTAGCGTCGGATGTCTCGCTCTTCCCGCGACGGCCGTGGCTCCCGGTGGTCCACGGCCTACGCGCCGCTCGCGCGCAGCTGTTCCTCGTTCAGCCCGCGCCGCCAGTAGCCGACGAAGGTCACCCGCCGCCGGTCGGTGCCGCGCTCGCCGACGAAGTGCCGGCGCAGCTCCCTCACCTGCCCGGCCTCGCCCGCGAGCCAGACGTACGGGCGTGTGTGCGGGGGCAGTTCGGCCGCACGCAGGGACTCGACGGCCGAGGGTGCGCCCTCCTGCCGTACCAGCCAGGTGATGCGGGCGTCCGCCTCGGTGCGCACGTCCTGGATGTCCCCGGCGCGCGGCACCTCCAGCCAGGCGTGCACCCGGGCGGACGCCGGCAGCGACTCCAGCACGGCGGTCGCGGCGGGTACGGCGGTCTCGTCGCTCCACAGCACTACCAGGTCGGTGTCCTCCGGCGGGCGGAAGCGGACGGCGCGGTTGTCGGCGACCGCCGGACCGAGCAGCAGCACCCGGTCGCCCGGGGCGGCACCGGCGGCCCAGCGGGAGGCGGGGCCGGCCGGGACCGGGGCGCCGGGCTCGGTGCCGTGCAGGGCGAAGTCGATGTCGATCTCGTCCGGGTCCCGGCGCAGCGCCCGCAGGGTGTACGAGCGCATCACCGCCCGTACGTCGTCCGGGAGTTCACGCCAGGCGTGCCACCAGTCGTCGCCCAGGTCCATGGGGACCACGGGTTCGCGCCGGCCCGGCCGAGGCAGGAACAGCGACAGGGACTGGTCGCGGCCGAGCGACTGGAACTCGCTCAGTCCGGGTCCGGTGAAGGTGACCCGGAGCAGAGACGGGCCGAGCCGCCTCGTCCGGGCCACCTGGAGGGCGAAGAAACGGAACGGGGCGGCTACGGCCGTCGTCATGCGGGGCTCCTGAACGTCAGGAAGGGTTCAGACGGACAGGAGGGGCTAGCTGACCTTCCTGGCCGTCTCGATGGCCTTGGCGAGGTTCTCCAGCAGCGGCGCGCACTTGTCGTAGGACAGGATCGGCTCGGCGGCGCGGGGGATGACCTGGCCGGCCTTGACGGCGGGCAGCTTCTTCCAGGTGGCCTTGGTGATGTCGGCGGGCTGGAGGGCGACCGAGCGGTCGTCCATGATGATGACGTCGGCCGGGTGCTTGTCGACGTTCTCCCAGCTCAGCGTCTCGAACCAGCCGCCGGTGGGCTTCTTGGCCGCCTCCGAGGGCTCGACGAAGTTCACGCCGAGGGACTTGAAGTACTCCAGGTCCGCGGAGAGGTTGGTGCCGGAGACGTAGAACGCGTCCTGCGCGGCGGAGCCGGCCAGCACCTTGATCTCGGGGCGGGACTTGGCCGCCTCGCGCAGCCGGGCCGCGGCCGCCTCGAAGCGCTTCCTGGCGTCGGTCACCTTGGCCGACTTCAAGTCCGCGCCGAGGGACTCGGCCAGCTCCCACACCCGCTGGAGGGGGCCGGTGAGCGGGCGGTCGTAGACCGAGACGGCGACGCCGGGTGCCAGTTTGGCTATCTTGGCGGCGGACTCCTGGGGCACGTACCAGAGGGTGCCCTGGGGGTCGAAGGTCGTGGTGATGAGGACCTGGGGGGCGAAGGCCGCGTACTCCTCGACGTTGAACTGGTTGAAGACGTTGCCGAAGACGGTCAGCTTGCTGACGTCCATGTCGCCGGCCTGCACATCGGCCTTGCCGTCCTTGGTCCTGGTCGGGCCGAAGACGCCCTTGACCTCGATGCCGTAGTCGTACAGGGCGGCGGCGACACCGGTGAAGGCGACGATCTTCGTGGGGACCGAGTCCAGCTTCACGGTCTGGCTGCGGTCGTCCTTGAAGCTCCACGCGCCGGACTTGCCGGGCCCCGCCTGCCCCTCGGAGCCCCCGCCCTTCCCCTTGTCGTCCCCGCAGGCGGCGAGCGCGGCGCCGAGACCGAGGGCGCCGCCGGCGGCGAGGATGCCGCGACGAGTGAGGTGGGTGGCACGGGTGTGGGACATGGGTATGACTGCTTTCGACCGGGGCG
The DNA here is from genome assembly GCF_042721685.1 of Streptomyces sp. NPDC058459. Lineage (NCBI taxonomy): Bacteria > Bacillati > Actinomycetota > Actinomycetes > Kitasatosporales > Streptomycetaceae > Streptomyces > Streptomyces sp. NPDC058459. The sequence goes on from NZ_JBHXLV010000046.1 coordinate 7,136, forward strand.
GACACCGCCTGACCAATTCGAAGCAAGGTTAGCCTAACCTTGCTAGATGTCCAGGGCCGGGATGCCCGCCGCCGTCGGGGTGTTCGCAGAGGTCAGCCGGTCAGGCCCAACTCCCGTGCGATCAACATGCGTTGGACCTCGCTGGTGCCCTCGCCGATCTCCAGGATCTTGGAGTCCCGCCACATGCGGGCCACCGGATACTCGTTCATGAAGCCGTAGCCGCCGTGGATCTGGGTGGCGTCGCGGGCGTTGTCGACGGCGACCGTGGAGGAGTGCAGCTTGGCGATGGCCGCCTCCTTCTTGAAGGGCTCGCCGGCCACCAGGCGGGCCGCCGCGTCGCGCCAGGAGAGGCGGGCGGTGTGCGCCTTCATCTCCATGTCGGCGAGCTTGAACTGGATGGCCTGGTTGGTGCCGATGGCCCGGCCGAACGCGTGCCGCTCCTTGGCGTAGCGCAGCGACTCGTCCACGCAGCCCTGGGCGAGCCCGGTGCCCAGCGCGGCGATGGCGATACGGCCCTCGTCCAGGATGCGGAGGAACTGGGCGTAGCCACGGCCCTCTTCGCCGAGCAGGTTGGCGGCCGGTACCCGGACGTCCTGGAAGGACAGCTCGCGGGTGTCCGAGGCGTTCCAGCCCACCTTGGAGTAGGGGGCGGCGACCGTGAAGCCCGGCGTGCCCGAGGGCACGATGATCGCGGAGATCAGCGGCCTGCCGTCCGGCTTGCGGCCGGTGACCGCGGTGACCGTCACCAGGCCGGTGATGTCGGTGCCGGAGTTGGTGATGAAGCACTTGCTGCCGTTGATGACCCATTCGCCGGTGTCCGGGTCCAGCCGGGCCGTCGTACGGGTCGCGCCCGCGTCCGAGCCGCCGTCCGGCTCGGTCAGCCCGAACGCGCCCAGGATCTCGCCCGAACACAGCCGGGGCAGCCACTCGGCCTTCTGCTCCTCGGTGCCGAAGAGATGGATCGGCATGGCCCCCAGGGAGACGCCCGCCTCCAGGGTGATGGCCACCGAGGAGTCCACCCGGGCCAGCTCCTCCAGCGCGATGCCCAGCGCCAGGTAGTCGCCGCCCATCCCGCCGTACTCCTCCGGGAACGGCAGCCCGAACAGGCCCATCCGGCCCATCTCGCGGACGATCTCGTACGGGAACTCGTGCCGCTCGTAGAAGTCGCCGATCTTCGGCGCCACGACGTCGTGCGCGAACGCCTCCACCGTGCGGCGGAGTTCCTCCAGCTCGGGGCTGAGGCGGTGGTCCATGCTGATCACTGGTCCTTGTCGTGCTGGGTCGTGGTGCGAAGGGCGCGGACGGTGCGGGAGGGGCTCGGGCGGCCCAGATGGCCCGCCATCCAGACGCTGGTGGCGGTCAGTGCCTCCAGGTCGACGCCGGTCTCTATGCCGAGGCCGCGCAGCATCCACACCAGGTCCTCGGTGGCGAGGTTGCCGGTGGCGGACCTGGCGTACGGGCAGCCGCCGAGGCCGCCCGCGGAGGCGTCGACCGTGGTGACCCCGTGCTGGAGCGCCGCGTAGGTGTTGGCGAGCGCCTGGCCGTAGGTGTCGTGGAAGTGCACGCCCAGCCCGGCCGTCGGCAGGCCCGCCTCGTTCAGCTGGGTGAGCAGGGCGCGGACCTGGCCGGGTGTCGCCACGCCGATGGTGTCGCCGAGGCTCAGCTCGTCACAGCCCATGTCCTTCAGGGCCGCGCACACCCGGACCACCTGGGGGAGCGGTACCGCGCCCTCCCACGGGTCGCCGAAGCACATTGACACATAGCCGCGTACATGGGCGCCCGCGTCCCTGGCCTGCCGTACCACCGGCTCGAACACGGCCAGCGACTCGTCCACCGTGCGGTTGAGGTTGGCCTTGGCGAAGGACTCGGTCGCGCTGGCGAACACCGCGATCCGGCGTGCCCCGAGGGCCAGGGCCCGGTCCAGGCCGCGCTGGTTGGGGACCAGTACGGGGAGTTCGGCGTCGATGTCGGAGAGCTGCGGGAACAGCTCCTCGGCGTCGGCCAGTTGGGGCACCCACTGGGGGTGCACGAAGCTGGTCGCCTCGATGGTGGTCAGGCCCGCCGTGCGCAGGCGGCGGATGAACTCCGCCTTCACCTCGGTCGGTACTGCCGTCTTCTCGTTCTGCAGACCGTCCCGCGCGCCCACCTCGTGGATGCGGACCCGCGTGGGGAGGCCGGGGTCGGGGACGACCATGGGCAGCGCGTTCACTCGGTCTCCTCCTTCGGCGCGATGACGGCCAGCACCTGGTCCATGGCGACCGTGCTGCCGGGCGTCACGTCGAGTTCGGCGACCGTGCCGGCGTGCGGGGCGGAGACGACGTGCTCCATCTTCATCGCCTCCACTACCAGCAGACTCTGCCCGGCCTCGACCACATCGCCCACGGCCACCTTCACCACCGTCACCGTGCCCGGCATGGGCGCGGTCAGCGAGTCGGCGCCCGCGTGCGCGGAGCGGCTCAGCGAGGCGGCCACCGGGTCGTGGTCGCGCACCTGCCAGGCGTCACCGTCCCGGCCGAGCCAGTCGGCGGCGCGGCGGAAGGTGTGGCGGACGCCGTCCAGGGTGACGGTCACCCGGTCATCGGTGATTTCGGCAGTACGGGCGGCCCGGGTGACGGGTTCAAGTCCCGCGACACGCAAGGGGAACGACACCGGCTTCGGAGTCCCGCTCAGCCGCCAGCCGTCCGGCACCGAGAAGGGGTCCACCCAGCCGTCGCCTGTGGGCCGCAGCTCCTCCAGGCGTACGGCCGCCGCCGCCTCGTAGACCTCCTCCGGCACCCCGGACGGGATCAGGTCGTCCATCGCGCGCTCCACCAGCCCGGTGTCCAGTTCGCCCGCCACCACCGCGGGGTGCGCGAGCAGCCGGCGCAGGAAGCCCGCGTTGGTCGGGACGCCCAGGGTGACCGTCTCCGCGAGGGCCGCGCGGAGCCTGCGCAGGGCGGTCGCGCGGTCGGGGCCGTAGGCGATCACCTTGGACAGCATCGGGTCGTACAGGCTGCCGACCTCGGTGCCCTCGCTGAGCCCGGAGTCGGTGCGGACTCCGTCGCCCTGTGGCTCCGCCAGCAGCAGGACCGTGCCGCCCGAGGGGAGGAAGCCCCGGGAGCCCTCTCTGATGGACACAGTCTCGGCGCAGATGCGGGCCTCCACCGCGTGCCCGGTCAGCGTCACGTCCTCCTGCGCGAAGCCCAGCGGCTCACCGGACGCGACCCGCAGCTGCCACTCGACCAGGTCGAGCCCGGTGATCAGCTCGGTGACGGGGTGCTCGACCTGGAGGCGGGTGTTCATCTCCATGAAGTAGTACGAGGACGGGTCGCTGCCCGGCACGATGAACTCCACCGTGCCCGCGCCCCGGTACCCGCACGAGCGGGCCGCCTGCACGGCCGCCTCGCCCATCGCGGCGCGGGTCGCCTCGTCCAGCAGGACGCTGGGCGCCTCCTCGATGATCTTCTGGTGGCGCCGCTGGAGCGAGCACTCGCGCTCGCCTAGGTGCACCACGTTGCCGTGGCCGTCGGCGAGCACCTGGATCTCGATGTGCCGGGGGCGGTCGATCCACCGCTCCACCAGCAGGGTGTCGTCGCCGAAGGAGGCGCGGGCCTCGCGGCGGGCGGCCGCGATCTCCTCCTCCAGGGCGGAGACGTCCCGCACCAGACGCATCCCCTTGCCGCCGCCGCCCGCCGAGGGCTTGAGCAGCACGGGGGCGCCGATCTCCCGGGCGGCGTCGGCCAGTTGGGCGTCGGTGAGCCCGCTCCCGCTGGAGCCCGGCACGACCGGGACCCCGTACGCCGCCACCGTCTCCTTGGCGCGGATCTTGTCGCCCATCAGGGCGATGGCGTCGGCGGACGGCCCTATGAAGACGAGCCCCGCCTCCTCGCAGGCGCGCGCGAAGCCGGCGTTCTCGGCGAGGAAGCCGTAGCCGGGGTGGACGGCCTGGGCGCCGGTGCGGGCGGCGGCCTGAAGCAGCCGCTCCACCGACAGATAGCTCTCCGAAGCCGGCGCAGGGCCGATCCGGACAGCCGTGTCGGCCTCCCGGACGTGCCGTGCGTCGGCGTCGGCGTCGGAGAAGACCGCCACCGAGCGCACGCCTAGCGCACGGAGCGTGCGGATGACCCGTACGGCGATCTCGCCCCGGTTGGCGACCAGCACTGTGTCGAACACGGAAGTTCTCCTCCCTCTCACATCCGGAAGACGCCGAACCGGGGCTCTCCCAGCGGCGCGTTGGCACAGGCGGTCAGGGCGAGTCCGAGCACCTGACGGGTCTGGAGCGGGTCGATGACGCCGTCGTCCCAGAGGCGGGCGGTGGCGTAGTAGGCGCTGCCCTGGCTCTCGTACTGCGCGCGGATCGGGGCCTTGAAGGCGTCCTCGTCCTCGGCGGGCCACTCCTCGCCGCGCGCCTCCAGCTGGTCCCGCTTGACGGTGGCGAGCACCGAGGCGGCCTGTTCGCCGCCCATGACGGAGATCTTGGCGCCGGGCCACATCCACAGGAAGCGGGGGGAGTAGGCGCGGCCGCACATCGAGTAGTTGCCCGCGCCGTACGAGCCGCCGACGACCACCGTCAGCTTGGGGACGCGGGTGCAGGCGACCGCGGTGACCATCTTGGCGCCGTGCTTGGCGATGCCGCCCGCCTCGTAGTCCCGGCCGACCATGAAGCCGGAGATGTTCTGGAGGAAGACCAGCGGGATGCCGCGCTGGTCGCACAGCTCGATGAAGTGCGCGCCCTTCTGGGCGGACTCGGAGAACAGGATGCCGTTGTTGGCGACGATGCCGACCGGGTGGCCGTGGATACGGGCGAAGCCGGTGACCAGGGTCTGGCCGAACTCGGACTTGAACTCGCTGAACCGTGAGCCGTCCACCACGCGCGCGATGATCTCGCGCACGTCGTAGGGGGTGCGGGAGTCGACCGGGACCGCGCCGTACAGACCGAAGGGGTCGACCTTGGGCTCGACGGCCGCCGTCACCTCCCACGGGGCGTCCTTGCGGGCGGGGAGGGTGGCGACGATGTTCCGCACGATCCTGAGCGCGTGCGCGTCGTCCTCCGCGAGGTGGTCGGTGACGCCGGAGACGCGGGAGTGGACCTCGCCGCCGCCCAGCTCCTCCGCCGTGACGACCTCGCCGGTGGCGGCCTTCACCAGCGGGGGGCCGCCGAGGAAGATCGTGCCCTGGTCGCGGACGATCACCGCCTCGTCGCTCATCGCCGGGACGTACGCGCCGCCGGCCGTGCAGGAGCCGAGGACGGCCGCGATCTGCGGGATGCCGGCCGCGGACATGCGGGCCTGGTTGTAGAAGATGCGGCCGAAGTGGTCGCGGTCCGGGAAGACCTCGTCCTGCATCGGCAGGAAGGCGCCGCCGGAGTCCACCAGGTAGACGCAGGGCAGCCGGTTGTCGAGGGCCACCTCCTGGGCGCGCAGGTGCTTCTTCACCGTCAACGGGTAGTACGTGCCGCCCTTGACGGTCGCGTCGTTGGCGACGATCACGCACTCGCGCCCGCTGACCCGGCCGATCCCGGCGATCACCCCCGCCGCCGGGGCCTGTCCGTCGTACATCCCGTCGGCCGCGAGGGGGGCCAGCTCCAGGAAGGGGGAGCCGGGATCGAGCAGGGCGTCCACCCGGTCCCTCGGCAGCAGCTTGCCGCGCGCGGTGTGCCGGGCGCGCGCCTTCTCGCCGCCGCCGAGGGCCGCCGACGCCAGCTTGGCGCGCAGCTCCTCGCCCAGGGCGAGATGGGCCTGTTCATTGGCCCGCCAGGCCTCCGACGCGGGGTCTGCCGCGCTCGTCAGCTCCGGTGCCTCGTGCATCCCGAGAACCCCTCACCTTGTTAATGAGCGTTAACGCATTTCCCTCAGGTTAACGACCGCTAACCTCGCTGTCTACAATGACCCGCATGGCCAGCAGAACCGGCGCCCAGACCCGACGCCAGCAGATCCTCAAGGAGGCCGCCCGCCTCTTCGCCGAGCGCGGGTTCCACGGCGTGGGCGTGGACGAGATAGGGGCGGCGGTCGGCATCAGCGGCCCCGGCCTCTACCGGCACTTCCCCGGCAAGGACGCGATGCTCGCGGAGCTGCTGGTGGGCATCAGCGGCCAGCTCCTCACCGGCGCGCGCCGCAGGGTCGCCGAGGCGGAGGGGCGGGCCGGTGCCTCCGCCGTCCTGGACTCCCTCATCGAGGGCCACATCGACTTCGCCCTGGACGACCGCCCCCTGATCACCCTCCACGACCGCGAGCTGGACCGTCTGCGCGACAGCGACCGCAAGCTGGTCCGCCAGCTCCAGCGCCAGTACGTCGAACTCTGGGTCGGCGTCGTCCGCGAGGCCCATCCCGTGCTGACCGAACCCGCCGCCCGCTCGGCCGTCCACTCGGTCTTCGGCCTCCTGAACTCCACCCCCCACCTCGGCCGCTCCGGCACCCTCCCGGGCCGCGCGACGACGGCGGCGCTGCTGCACCGGATGGCACGGGGGGCGTTCGCGGCGGCGGAGTCCTGAACGGGTCCGCAGCAGGAAGCGTCTCAGTACGCTGACCTCATGGACTACGCGAAGATGCGCACGATCGCTGAAGAGCTTGGCGCCTACGCCGAGCGGCTCGAAGGAGCCTGGAGCGTCGAGATCGGTCCGTCCGGCCCGATACTGGCCATGATGTGTCCCTCGAAGCGTCATGAGGGCACGGTCAGCCGCATCCGCAACCAGCTCAACAGGCAGCTGCCCACCACCCACCCGGGCTACAGCTGCGAGAACGGCCCCGAGATCGAGCACCCGGCGATGGGGCGCATGCGCCGCCCGGACGCCCTGGTCATCCCGGAGGCAGCCCTGGACGAGGAAGGCATCGCGGTCGATGCCACCCAGGTGCTGGCGGTCATCGAGATCGTGTCTCCGTCGAACCCGGGCAATGACTACATCGAAAAGCTGGCCGACTACCCCGCCATGGGCATCGCCCACTACCTGATCGTCGACCCCCGTACCGGCACGATCGAAGCCCACTGCGACCCCTGCAAGGGCCGCTACGCCCGCAAGGACGCGTACATCTTCGGTGACACCGTCCCCTTCGGCCCCTGGCGGATCGACACCGCCGGCTTCCGGCGGTACGGCAGGGCGGGGAACTGACCGTCGGGGGTGGGGAAGCTCACCCTGGACGGTGACCGTACTCGCCGGTACCTTCGGTTGAGCAAGCGCTTGGACATGCCCTGTGTCATGCCGAGGTACGTGGAGGTGGCGGCGTGCGCCGTACGGTGTTCAACGAGGATCACGAGGCGTTCCGGGAGACTCTCCGGGACTTCATCGAGGCCGAGGTCGTGCCGGTCTACGACGAGTGGTTCGCCGCCGGGCAGGCTCCGCGCGACTTCTACCACAAGCTCGGTGAGCTGGGCATCTTCGGGATCAACGTGCCCGAGGAGTTCGGCGGCGCGGGGCTCGAGAGCCACAAGTTCGAGGCCGTCCTCTACGAGGAGACCGCCCGCGCGGGCGTCCAGTTCGGCGGCTCCGGCGTGCATGTGCTGCTCGCCCTCCCCTACATCAGGATGCTGGCCACGGACGAGCAGAAGAAGCGTTTCCTGCCCAAGTTCGTCACCGGCGAGGAGATGTGGGCCATCGCGATGACCGAGCCCGGCACCGGCTCGGACCTCGCGGGCATGAAGACCACAGCCAAGCTCTCCGAGGACGGCACGCACTACGTCCTCAACGGTGCCAAGACCTTCATCACCGGCGGTGTGCACGCCGACAAGGTCATCGTCTGCGCCCGCACCTCCGCCCCGAAGGAGGACGACCGCCGGTTCGGCATCTCCCTCTTCGCGGTGGACACCAAGTCCGAGGGCTACTCGGTAGGCCGCAAGCTGGACAAGCTCGGCCTGAAGACCTCCGACACCGCCGAACTCGCCTTCGTGGACGTCAAGGTCCCCGCCGGGGACCTGCTCGGCGAGGAGAACAAGGGCTTCTCCTACCTCGGCCACAACCTGGCCTCCGAGCGCTGGGGCATCGCCTTCGGTGCCTACGCCCAGGCCAAGGCCGCCGTCCGCTTCGCCAAGAACTACGTGCGGGACCGCACGGTCTTCGGCAAGCCGGTCGCCCACTTCCAGAACACCAAGTTCGAGCTGGCCGCCTGCCAGGCCGAGGTGGACGCCGCCGAGGCCGTCGCCGACCGTGCCACCGAGGCGCTGGACGCCGGCGAGCTGACCCCCGCCGAGGCCGCCTCCGCCAAGCTGTTCTGCACCGAGGTCGCCCACCGCGTGATCGACCGCTGCCTCCAGCTGCACGGCGGCTACGGCTACATGAACGAGTACCCGATCGCTCGCCTGTACGCGGACAACCGCGTCAACCGCATCTACGGCGGCACCAGCGAGATCATGAAGTCGATCATCGCCAAGGACATGGGCCTGTAAGGCCCCCGCAATGACTGGCCGGTACAACTACCCGATATGAGCCAGGCACTTCAGGACCTCCTCGATCTGCTCGACCTGGAGCGGATCGAGGAGGACATCTACCGCGGGCAGTCCCGCTCCGTCGTCGTCCCCCGCGTCTTCGGCGGCCAGGTCGCCGCGCAGGCGCTGGTCGCCGCGGGCCGCACGGTCCCCGCCGACCGCGCCGCCCACTCCCTGCACGCGTACTTCCTGCGCGCCGGCGACCCCGGCGCGCCGATCGTGTACAGCGTCGACCGCATCCGCGACGGACGCTCCTTCACCACCCGCCGGGTGGTCGCCGTGCAGCACGGCAAGCCGGTCTTCCACCTCTCGGCGTCCTTCCAGGCGTACGAGGACGGCCTCGACCACCAGGCCCCCATGCCGCCCGCCCCCGACCCGGCCGGCCTGCCGACGTCCCAGGAGAGGCTGCGCGGCTACGCCCACCTCGACCCCGAGACCGTGGAACGCTTCCTGGAGGCCCGCGAGGCGATCGACCTGCGGTACGTGGAGGAGCCGCCGTACGGCGAGTTCGGCGCCCCGCGCGAGCCGCACAGCCAGGTCTGGTTCCGCGCCAACGGCAAGCTGGCCGACGACCCCTTGCTGCACGTCGTGCTCGCCACCTACGTCTCCGACATGACCCTGCTCGATTCGGTGCTGCTCGCCCACGGGCGCGGCGGCTGGGCCGTCGGGGACGTGGTCGGGGCCTCCCTGGACCACGCGATGTGGTTCCACCGTCCCTTCCGCGCCGACGAGTGGCTGCTCTACGACCAGGAGTCACCCTCCGCGCACGGCGGCCGTGGCCTGGGCCAGGCCCGGATCCACACGACGGACGGCAGGCTCGCCATCTCGGTCGTCCAGGAGGGCGTGGTCCGCGTACCCCGGTGACGCGTCAGATCCGCCGCCGGGCGCCGGACCTGACACGCCGTCCCGGTCGTCCGCCGCCCTTCGTACGGGCCCGGTTGCGGGCGCCGGGGCGCTGTGCGGCCCGGGGCTGCGAGAACCTGTCACTCGGTACGCCGCTCAACATGACGCGCGACGCATCCGGGACTAGGCTCTATGAGTGAAGGGCCGCAGCACACGGCATGCCCGGCCGACGAGGACCCGGATCTTCGGGGACCTCAGCCGCGACACCCGTCGGCGCACCTGCGCACCGGGTGGCTCGCAGGCGTCGGCGGTGCACGATCGTGCCGCTCAGCAGACTGCGGTGACACCTGAAGACCGTGCCGCAACTTCCTCTTCGCGGTGACGGCCATCCACCTCGCGCCCCAGATCGGGACGGCGAGAGACGATGGAAGGTAATTTCCCATGCGATCACAGCGCGTGAAGCGACTTGTCGCTCTGTCCGCCTCCGGCCTACTGCTGGCTGGCGGAGCAGCGATCGGCACGGCGGGCACCGCTTCAGCGACCCAGAACAGCCACCACGGCTCCTACAGCAACAACCACTGGGGCCACAACAACTGGAACAACAACCGGTGGAACGACGACGACTGGGGCTGGGGCAATAACTGGAACAACAACGGCTGGGGCGGCTACGGCCACGGCGGTTACGGTTATGGCCACGGCGGCTACGGCGGTGGCTACGGCCACGGCGGTTACGGCAACGGTGGCTATGGCGGTGGCTACGGCCACGGCGGCGGCTATGGCGGCGGTCACGGCGGCGGCGGCTACGGCGGCGGCGGTCACGGCGGCGGCTATGGTGGTGGCGGTCACGGCGGCGGCGGCCACGGTGGTGGCGGCGGCGGTGGCGGCGGTCACGGTCACTGACAGGAACACCGCAACCTGAGCGTGACGTGCGGCCCTCTTCGGGGGGCCGCACCTCGCGTCCCGGGACGGTTTCCGGCCCGGCTCAGACCAGCCCCGCCTCGCTCAGCAGATACGCCGTCATCGGGTCGTAGTACCGGGGGCTGACCACATGGTCGTCGAGCGGTACCGCCACCTGGAGGGTGCCCTCGGCCTCGGCGAGGAACAGCGCCGGGTCGTTGCAGTCGGCGTACCCGGCGGCGTCCACGCCGTGCTGCGCGGCGTACCCGGCCCAGCCGTGGTCGGCGACGACGAGGTCCGGCAGCTCGCGGCCCGCACGCTCGAGCCCGGTCAGAACGGCGCGCATCGGCTCCCCTGAGTGGGTGTGCCACAGCGTCGCGCCGTGCTCCAGCACGGCCACGTCCGCGAACTGCATGACATACCCCTCGTCGGTCTGCAGCCGTTCGGGGATGACGACGATCTCGCAGCCGGCGGCGCGCAGCGCGGCGGCGGTCGCCCGGTGCACGTCCAGCAGGCCGCCCGGATGCCCGGTGGCGAACAGCACCCGCTGCCGGTCCTCGGCCGCCTTGCGCAGCCGCAGCGCGAGCCGCTCCAGCGCGGCCACCGTCAGCTCCGGGTCGATGGTGTCCTGCCCGTACCGGTGCTCGGCGTCGTCGTTCACGCCGACCCGCTCGGCCATCACCGCGAGCACGTCCTGCTCGTCAGTCCAGCGGTCGCCCAGCTCCAGGCCGAGCCAGAAATGCCGGTCGCCGTTGGCCAGCCTGCGGTAGTGGGAGAGGTTGTTCTCGCGGGGCGTGGCCACGTCCCCCGCGATCCGCGTTCTCACCAGATGGTCGACGAGCTGAGCACGGCTGGGCGTCCCGGATATCGGCATGCCTCCCATTGTGAGGCAGCGGACGATCCGCCGTCTCCGGGACGCCCCTGTCGGATCTGGGCCGGAGCTACCCCTGCCGCAGGGCGAACCACAGCTCCATACGGACGTCCGGATCGTCAAGATCCGTGTCCAGCAGGGCCGCGCAACGGGTGACGCGCTGGCGGACGGTGTTGCGGTGCACGTCCAGTGCGACCGCCGTGCGGTCCCAACTCCCGTGCAGGGACAGCCAGGTGCGCAGGGTCTCGGTCAGCGCCGGGGCAGCCGCGAGCGGGGCGAGGAGCGCCCGCGCGTGCTCCGCCGCCTCCGCGCGCGGCAGCAGCTCCGACAGCCCCGGCCGGGCGCCGTGCCGGACCAGCGGGGTGCGGGTGGCACGGGCGCGGGCCAGCGCGCGGCCGGCCTGGGCGTCGGCGGCCGGCCAGCCGTCGGGCCCGGCGGGGGCGCTCACACCCAGCGTCCAGCCGGGCCGCGCCGCCGGTTCCGGCCCGGCGGGCACGAGCACGCGTACGACGTCACGGCCGAGGTCGATCAGGGGTGAGCCGAGCGCCGCGCCGAGGGCTGCCGCGCCCACGGGGTCGGGAGTGCCGTTCTCCGGGCTCTCCGGGCGGGCGTGCACCACGAGCCACCGGCCGTCGTCCCCGCCGCCGAGCAGCGCGGCCACCTCCGCCGGGGCCGAGCCCAGCAGCAGCCGGACCAGCGCGGAGGACCGGGCCGCGCCCGCCCCGCTCTGCTGCTCACCGGTCAGCAGGGAGAGCAGCACGGCGGCGACGGAGGCGATGGTGTGGTCCGCCGGTTCGCGCCGCCTCGTCGCCACGCCGAGCACGAACCCGCTGCTCCCGCCGAGGGCGTAGGCGGCGAGCTGGATGTCCCCGAGGGCGTCGGTGGCGGAGATGGGGGCGTCGCGGGCGGTGTCCGGTCGCACCACCCCCGTCAGCTTCCGCAGCGCCTCCTGCGTCCCCGGGGCCGGCGCCCGGCCCGCGCTCGCGATCACCGTGCCGTCCGGGCCGTGCAGGAGGGCGTGGGCGGAGAGGCGCCGGGCCAGCTGACGCAGGACCGAGGGGACCGGGTCGGGGCGGGCGGCCGCGGCGGCCAGGCTCTGCTGGGCCTCCGTGACCCGGCGCAGCTCGGCCAGACGGGCCCGCGCCATCAGCTGCCACACCGCGCGGGCCACCCCGGAGAACGTGGTCCGGGGCGGCACCTCCAGCAGCGGCAGCCCGTACGCCTCGCAGGCGTCGACCAGTGCGCGCGGCACCGTGTCATGCACCGGGGCCAGCCCGAAGCCGAGGGCCGCGCCGCCCGCCGCGACGATCCGGGACACGTAGTCCTCGAAATAGCGCCCCGAGCTCTCGACGTCGCCCGAGCCGGGAGCGCCCCCGGCCGCCCCCGGCACGTGCACCCCCGCCGTCAGCAGCAGCTCGCCCCCCAGCAGGTACGGGTACGGATCGGCCATCTCCGAGGTGTGCGCCCAGTGGATCACGGTGTCCGGGGCCGGGGGACCGGCGAGCTGCCGCAGCCCCAGGTCCTCGCGGGCCAGCAGCGCGGAGAGCGGCACGGGCGGGGTCGGCGGGACGACCGGTGCGGTCGGCTCGGACATGGTGTGCACATCCTCCTGTCGGCCCCGTTCATATGGATGAAACGTACACTTCGCAGTCGCTTTCCGGCCACCTATCGTCTAGCGGAACGGCAGCCACGGGTACGGGCGGACGTCCCCGCGATCCGCTGCCGCCGGCGTCCCCGCACCACCGCACGACACGCCACCGCACGACACGCCACCGGACATGAGCGCGTCCTAGCCGACTGGCGCGACCGCCTCGCCCGCCGGTCCACCGAACTCCCGTCCGAACCGGTCCCGGCTCACCAGTAGAGTCATAGGGAAAGCAGTACATGCGCGACGAAGCGCAAGAAAGAAGGCATTTCACGATGAGCAGCTCCGAGACGCCCCGCGGGCCGGTCGACTCCTCCCGCATCCCGCGCTACGCGGGCCCCGCGACCTTCGCCCGGCTGCCCCGGCTGGACGAGGTCGGCCGCGCGGACGTCGCCGTGGTCGGCGTGCCGTTCGACTCCGGCGTCTCCTACCGGCCCGGCGCCCGCTTCGGAGGCAACGCCATCCGCGAGGCGTCCCGGCTGCTGCGCCCGTACAACCCCGCGCAGGACGCCTCCCCGTTCGCCCTCGCGCAGGTCGCGGACGGCGGCGACATCGCGGTGAACCCGTTCGACATCAACGAGGCCGTCGGCACCATCGAGGCCGCCGCCGACGACCTGCTCGGCACCGGCGCCCGCCTGATGACGCTGGGCGGCGACCACACCATCGCGCTGCCGCTGCTGCGAAGCGTCGCCAAGAAGCACGGCCCGGTGGCGCTGCTGCACTTCGACGCGCACCTCGACACCTGGGACACCTACTTCGGCGCCGAGTACACCCACGGCACGCCGTTCCGCCGCGCGGTGGAGGAGGGCATCCTCGACACCGAGGCGCTGTCCCACGTCGGCACCCGGGGCCCGCTGTACGGCAAGCAGGATCTCACCGACGACGAGAAGATGGGCTTCGGCATCGTCACCTCGGCCGATGTCTACCGCCGGGGCGCCGACGAGGTCGCCGACCAGCTGCGTCAGCGCATCGGGGACCGCCCGCTGTACATCTCCATCGACATCGACTGCCTCGACCCGGCCCACGCCCCCGGCACCGGCACCCCGGAGGCGGGCGGCATGACCTCCCGCGAGCTGCTGGAGATCCTGCGCGGACTCGCCTCCTGCAACCTGGTCTCGGCGGACGTGGTCGAGGTCGCCCCGGCGTACGACCACGCCGAGATCACCTCCGTCGCGGCCTCGCACACGGCGTACGAACTCACCACCATCATGAGCCGTCAGATCGCGGAGGCACGCTCCAAGTGACGCACGACCACGACCTGGAACTCCGCCCGACCGAGGCGCAGACGGAGGCGGCCCTGAATCCCCCGCCGGGGCGCAACGGCGGCGACCTGGTCGTGGAGACCCTGGCCGGGCTGGGCGCGACGACCGTCTTCGGTCTGCCCGGCCAGCACGCGCTCGGCATGTTCGACGCGCTGCGCCGCTCCTCGCTGCGCCACATCGGCCTCCGGGTGGAGAACAACGCGGGCTTCGCGGCGGACGCGTACGGCCGGATCACCGGGGAGGCGGCGCCGCTGCTGCTGTCCACCGGACCGGGCGCGCTGACCTCGCTGGCCGCTCTCCAGGAGGCGGCGTCGGCCTCGGCGCCCGTCCTGGCGATCAGCAGCCAGGTCCCGACGGCCGGGCTCGGCGGTGGCCGGCACGGTTATCTGCATGAACTCCCGGACCAGTCGGCGTCGTTCCGGGGCGTGGTGAAGTCGGTGCACACGGTCCGCAGCCAGTCGCAGATCCCGTCCGCCGTCGCGGAAGCCTGGCGGTCGGCCCTCACCGCCCCGCACGGGCCGGTGTGGGTGGAGATCCCGCAGGACGTGCTCCTCGCGCAGACCCCGCTCCCGGTGGTGACGGCCCCGGACGCGACCCCGCAGGAACTCGTCCCGCGCGTCGAACTCACCGCTGTGGCCGCCGACTTGCTGTCCCGTGCGCTGCGTCCCGCGATCATCGCGGGCGGGGGAGTCGTACGGTCGGACGCCTCGGGCAAACTGCGGCAGCTCGCCGAGCGGCTGCGGGCCCCCGTGGTGACCACCTTCGGCGGCAAGGGTGCCTTCCCCTGGGAGCACCCGCTGTCCCTCCAGTCCTGGCTGGAGGACCGGCACATGACCGACCTGCTGGAGGACGCGGACGTCCTGCTGGTGGTCGGCTCCGGACTCGGCGAACTCTCCTCGAACTACCACACGTTCAAGCCGCGCGGCCGGGTGATCCAGGTCGAGGCCGACCTCGGCAAGCTGGAGTCCAACCACCCGGCGCTGGGCATCCACGCGGACGCCCGGCTCGCCCTCCAGGCCCTGCTGGAGACGGTGTCCGAACGGACGGACGAGACGGCTCCGGACCGGGTCCGAGACGTACTGTCCCGCATCGGGGACCGCCTCGCCGGACAGGAACTCGCCCTGGAGCAGAACGTGTTGGCATCCGTCCGCCGGGCGCTGCCGGCCGCCTCACCGTCCTTCTGGGACATGACGATCCTCGCCTACTGGGCCTGGTCCGCCTTCGACCCGCGCGGCGCCAACACCATGCACTCCGCCCAGGGCGCGGGCGGCCTCGGCTACGGCTTCCCCGCCGCTCTGGGCGCGGCCGCCGCCGACCCGACCCATCCGGTCCTCGCCGTCTCCGGCGACGGGGGCGCGCTGTACTCCATCGCCGAGCTGGCGACGGCGAAGCAGTACGACCTCCCCGTCACCTGGCTGATCGTCGACGACGGCGGCTACGGCATCCTCCGCGAGTACATGACGGACGCCTTCGGCGAGCCGACCGCGACGGAGCTGACCCAGCCGGACTACGTCGCGCTCGCGGAGTCCTTCGGGGTGCCGGGTGTGCGGACCTCCCCGGAGAGGCTGGGGGCTGACCTGTCCAAGGCGCTGGCCGCACCCGGGCCTTCGGTGGTCGTGCTGCCCGCGGTGCTGCGGATGTTCGCGCCCACGCACCTGGGCTGACCGCCCGGACGGTGGTGAACTCCCTCCTTCCGCAGGGGAGTTCACCACCGTCGTGCTCCTACCAGATCGCGTCGACCCACTCCGGGTGGTCGATGAACGGGTTCCGGTTGTGCTGGTAGGTGTCGTAGATGACCTGGTTGCGCTTCTCCTCGAAGGCGCTCGGCGGGTCCTCGTCGCTCCACTGCTTGAGTACGGACAGTTTGCCGATGTACGGGTTGCCGCCGTTGTCGACCTTCTCGTTGGGCTCCAGGTCGGCGAAGCCGTCGCCCCCGTCGTAGCGGACCGCCATGTAGAGGATCATCCGGGCCACGTCGCCCTTGTCCGCGTCGCGCGGCTCGAAGGAGTCGGAGTCGGTGAGGCTGCCGCCCCCGCCGCTGACCGCGCTGCCCCCGTTGTCGAAGTCCTTGTTGCCGCGAATGCTGTTGACCTGGACGTCCGCCGGGCGCAGGTGGTGCAGGTCGGTGCCGGGACCGGTCACCTCGCCGAAGTCGCCGTGCGACTTGGCCCACACGTGCTCGCGGTTCCAGTCGCCAGTGCTGCCGCCGTTGAGGGACTTGGCGCGGGAGACGCCGCTGTAGAGCAGGATCACGTTGCTGCTGTTGTTCGGGTCCTGGTCGGTGACCTTCAGCGCGTCCCAGACCGCCGCGTACGAGATCTTGCTCTGGCTGCTGATGATGGTGTGCAGCGAGGACTTGAGGCTCACGCCCGTCTTGCCGACGGCGTTCTTGTAGTACGTGGTGTCGTACGAGGTCGTCGTCGCGCTTGCCGGGCCGGCGACCGCGGCGGGCAGGGTGAGGCCGACGAGCAGGGCCGAGACGGCCAGTGCCGGAGCCTTCCAACGGTGCTTGTGCGTCACGGGCATGAGGGTGCCGATCTACGCGGGTTGATTGCGCGGAGAACGAGCGTGACATGGACACGCATAGAGGGCGGTGAAGGGGAGGTGACCGTTGTGTGTCGGGATCCGGCAAGTCGTGCTCTGAGCGCGGTCCGGCGCGGCGGTGGCTCTGGAGGGCGTCACTCCCCGGCCGCGTCGAGCAGCACCTCTGCCAGCTCGCGCGGCCGGGAGAACATCGGCCAGTGGCCGGTGTCCATGCGGACCAGCCGCCAGTGGCCGTCGGCCACCAACTGGGCGACGTCGTGCTCGGGTTCCTCCCCCTCGGGCGCGCAGAGGACGTAGGTCGCCCTGAGAGCGCTGAGCGGTCCGGACAGTACGGCGGGCTCGGTCAGGGTGCGGCCCGGGTGGGGCGTGGAGTCGGCCACGATCCGGGCGATCTGCTTCTCGGTGAGGTCGTGGCCGTCGTAGTGGGAGGCGGGGGCGGGCGGCCAGACGCCGTCGCTCCGGGCGAGGGATGCCGTGATGTCGGGCCATTCGCCGGCGAAGGACTCGCCGTCGGCCGGGAGGCTGGAGTCGAGGAACACGGTGTGTGCCAGCCGGTCCCCAAGGTGTTGTGCTGCCTGTCCCACCGGGATTCCGCCGTAGCTGTGCCCCACGAGGACGACCTCGCGCAGATCCAGCCGTTCGACCTCGTCGACGATGTCCTGCACGTGCGTCTGCTGCCCGGCCGGTGTCCCCTGCTTCTCGGCGAGGCCGGAGAGGGTCAGCGGGTGGGCGCCGTGACCGGCCGCCCGGAGGTGCGGTACGACGTCGTCCCAGGCCCATGAGCCCAGGCGGGCGCCCGGTACGAGTATGAAGTTGACCATGTGGGCACCGTAGCCGCTCACCTTGCGGTGATGATCAGCCTTTTTTCCAGCTCACGGACACCGGCTCCGGACAGGCGCACCTGCGCGCCGTGAGGTGGGTCCATGAAGTCGACCGCCTGGTCGTGGCGGATGATCCGATTCAGGGGGGGTACGTCTGCTTATCGTCTTCCGGCTCTCCGGCGGCGGTGCCCGGGTCGGGCTGAGTGTAGGGGGCAGTGGGGACGGTGCTGATCCGTAGGCACCCGTCCTGGCCGAACATCTCGATCAACTGGGACAGATGGGCTCGGGCCAGACTGCGACCGGGCTTCTCGTCGTCGCTCATTCGCACCCCTCCAGCTCCGCCCACACGACCTTGCCCCAGCGTCGCTCATTCGTGCCCCACTTGGTCGCCAGCTCGGCCACCAGGGCCAGGCCACGTCCGCCCTCCTCGTCGTCCGCCGGCGTGCACAGCTCGGGCAGCTCGCGGGAGAAGTCCGCCACGGCCACGCGTACCGTGCGCGGCGCGGTGCGCTCCACCACCACGCGGATGGACTCCCGTCGGGCATGCCGCACGGAGTTGGCCACCATCTCAGAGACGACCAGGGCGCCGACCTCGGCTAAGCCCTCCAGGCCCCACACCGCGCACGCGGTACGGACCAGGCGCCGTGCTGTGGCGGCGCTCTCCGGCTTCCGCGGCAGGGTCTCGCTGTAGCCGGGGTACCCGGTCCGACAGACCCGCGTTGTAGGTTGCGGCATATCGGTCTGCTTTCTTCAGATCGGCCAAGCCCCGGGGCAGTTCGCTCGGTCGCCGGGGCGCTGTGGGTTTTCAGATAACCGGCGTCCCTGATCGGGGGGAGGGGCCGCACCAGGGGCCAGGGGAGGGGCCAGTGCGGGTAGCTTGGTTATAGGAGGGCACGGTATGAACGACCGAGAAAGACGCGCTCAGTTCGGGGCGCACCTGGCGGGCCTGCGCAAGAACGCGGGTCTCTCCCAGACCCAGTTGGCCACGCGCTTATGCATCGCGTCCGGCACCGCCACGCTCACGCGGAACGAGGTCTCCCGGTGGGAGCGCGGCGGACGCATCCCGGACGCCTGGCTGCCGTCCCTCGCAACAGCACTCGAAGAGCCCCTGGCTGCCCTGCGACAGGCGGCGGCCGTCGCACAGGGCGATGCCCTCGCTGGCGCCCAGGTGGATGATGAGGACGACAGCCCGCACGCCGAGGTGCAACGCCTCGCCGGATGGCTGCTCATTCACGACAATGATCACGGCGGGGACCACGTGGCAGATGCCGCGCTCCAGGTGTGGCGGGCCGCCATGGCACGGATCAACGGTGACGACAAGTTCGCCCTGTCCGTGGCCGCCGAACTCGCCGAGGTCGCCGGATGGCTGCTGTTCGACGCCAACCGGCAGGACGAAGCGCGGTCCTGCTTCACGGAGACACTGCATCTCGCCCGGTTGGCCAGGAACCGGCCGCTGGAGTGGTTCGCACTCGATCTGTTGGCCATGCATGGCATCGAGAACGGCCGTGTCGGTGAAGTACTCTCCGTCTGCGACGAGTTGGACAACCAGTCCGCGCCGCCCCGTGTCGCCCTGCTGTCCGCCGTGCGTCGAAGCAGGGCGCTTGCGCTGGCCGGGGACCGGGCGCGCGCCACGAAGGCCATCAGGCGTGCACGCAGCTCCCTGGAAGACTCACTGCACCCTCGTGACCCCCGCTGGGCATGGTGGGTGGACGATGAAGAAATCAGTGGCCAGGAAGGCGAGGTGTTCCTGGCGCTCACCGACCAGACGCAGGCCGTCCCGTACTTCGAGCGGACGAACGAGCTCGTGACGGGAGGCAACGCGACGGGGCGGAACGCGTTCTTCTACCGGACGGCCGAACTCACGGCGCTGGCCGCCGCCGGGGCGTGGCGGGAAGCCGAAGCGTCGCTGTACCACCTTCCCCCGATCCTGAACACGGTGGCCTCCGCCCGCACCCGGCACCGGCTCGCAAAAACGCTGCGGGTCATCGAGCGGGACGCCCCGGCGTGGCTCACGGACACGGCCCGCGAGGTCGCAGCAGCCAGGTAGGACGTGTACACGTACGGAAGGTATCGAAGCGACGGCCCCCACACCTTCACGAACACCCGTGCAACCCTCTCCCAACCCCGGGAGTCAATCCGTGCATGACGCACCGGATATCACCCCGCGCCCGTAAGAGAGCGCTCGCTGCCGTGGTCGGAGGGGCGCTGCTCGTGCCCGTCTTCGGCGCGGCCCCCGCCTCCGCCGCCACCGCGGTCAGCTGCACCTCCGCCAAGGCGGGACTCGCGGCCAAGCTGAGCAAGGACATCACCGCGGCCCTCGCCCACCGCGGGGGGAGCGTCGCGCTCGGAGTGTACGAGGGGGCCACGAAGACGACCTGCACGCTGCGCGCGACCAGCGCGTACGACTCGGCAAGCACCGTCAAGGTCACTGTGCTGGCGGCCCTGTTGTGGGACGCGGGGAAGCACAACCGGTACCTGACCAGCACCGAGACCTCGCTCGCCACGGCGATGATCACGAAGTCGGACAACGCCGCGACCAGCAAGCTCTGGAAGCAGCTCGGCCCGACGAAGGTCAAGGGCTTCCTGACGGCCGCCGGGATGACGAAGACGGTGCCGGGCGCGAACGGCTACTGGGGCCTGACCCAGATCAACGTCACCGACGAGCAGAAGCTGCTCAAGCTCGTCACCACCACCAACTCCGTACTGAGCGACAACTCCCGTTCCTACATTCGGAAGCTGATGGGCGAGGTCGTCTCCTCCCAGCGCTGGGGCACCCCGGCCGGGGCCCCCTCCACCGTCGCCGTACACGTCAAGAACGGCTGGCTCCAGCGCGCCACCCACGGCTGGCGCGTCCACAGCCTCGGCACCTTCGACGGCGGCGGCCACAACTACACCATCACCGTGCTCACCCAGGACAACAGCACGATGGACTACGGCGTCACCACCATCCAGAACGTCGCCAGGGCCATCCACAAGGACCTCGTCCCGGCGGCGTCCAAGTCCGCCGTCTACGTCCCCACCAGCACCCCCCGCGAGGCGTTCGTCGCGACCCCGCCGCAGGGCTGATCCTTCACCGGGCCCACCGGCCGGTCACCGTGCGCACCCCACGGTGACCGGCACGCACGGGGAATCTCCGCCGTCAGCCCCAGCGCCCCCGCCCGCTCCTCCCCGTGCCGCCGGATCTCCGCGTCCGGTGTGTCGATGTTGCCCCTGTCCATTCCCGCCTCCAGCGCGGAGTCCGTACGACGCGACGCATTCCAGTACAGACCCGGACACCCTGCCCGCCGGGCGACACGCCCGTGCCCGGAATACCCCCTTGCACCGCCGCGTTTGTGCCTCACGGAAGATCAGGCAGAGCGACGGAGGACACCCGCGTGGGACCGCAACGAGGATGGGCGCGACGGCTGGCGGGATACGCCTGGCGCCATCCGAAGGACGTCGTCCTGGCGCTGGGCGCCTCCCTGGGCGGGATGGCCGTCCTGGCCGTTGTCCCGCTGATCACCAAGGTGATCATCGACGACGTGATCGGCGACCACACCCGGGACATGGCACCCTGGGCGGGCGCCCTGGTCGGCGCCGCCGTGCTGATCTACGCCCTCACCTTCGTCCGCCGCTACTACGGCGGCCGGCTCGCCCTGGACGTCCAGTACGACCTGCGCACCGGGATGTACGACACGATCACCCGGCTCGACGGCCGCCGCCAGGACGAGCTGTCCACCGGGCAGGTCGTCGGCCGGGCCACCAGCGACCTCCAGCTGATCCAGGGCCTGCTGTTCATGCTCCCGATGACCATCGGGAACGTCCTGCTCTTCCTGATCTCGCTCGGCATCATGGCCTGGCTGTCGCTGCCGCTGACCCTGGTCGCGCTCGCCGTCGCCCCCGCCCTCGGCTGGATCGCGCGCCGCAGCCGGACCCGGCTGCACCCCGCCACCTGGTACGCCCAGGCACAGGCCGCCGCCGTAGCGGGCGTGGTCGACGGCGCGGTGAGCGGCGTACGCGTGGTCAAGGGCTTCGGGCAGGAGGACCAGGAGACCGGGAAGCTGCGCGAGGTCGGCCGCAGGCTGTTCGCGGGACGGCTGCGCACCATCCGGCTGAACAGCAAGTACACCCCCGCCCTCCAGGCCGTCCCCGCGCTCGGCCAGGTCGCGATGCTGGCCGTCGGCGGCTGGCTCGCCGTGCGCGGGCACATCACGCTGGGCACCTTCGTCGCCTTCTCCACCTACCTCGCCCAGCTCGTCGGCCCGGTCCGGATGCTCGCCGTGGTCCTCACCATCGGCCAGCAGGCCCGCGCGGGCACCGAACGCGTACTGGAGCTGATCGACACCGAGCCGACCCTGAAGGACGGCACCAAGACCCTCCCCGCCGACGCCCCCGCCTCCGTCGAGTTCGACGGCGTCTCCTTCGGCTACGACCCCGCGCGACCGGTGCTCGACGGGCTCAGCCTGGAGATCCGGCCCGGCGAGACCCTGGCCGTGGTCGGCTCCTCCGGCTCCGGCAAGTCCACCCTCTCCCTGCTGCTGCCTCGCTTCTACGACGTCACCCACGGCGCCGTCCTGATCGGCGGCCACGACGTGCGCGAGCTGACGCTCGACTCGCTGCGCGCCGCGATCGGCCTGGTCCCGGAGGACTCCTTCCTGTTCTCCACCACCGTCCGCGAGAACATCGCGTACGGCCGCCCCGACGCCGGCCAGGACGAGATCGAGGCCGCCGCCCGCGCCGCCCAGGCCGACCGCTTCGTCCGCGAGCTGCCCGACGGGTACGACACCAAGGTCGGCGAGCACGGCCTGACCCTCTCCGGCGGCCAGCGCCAGCGCCTCGCGCTCGCCCGCGCCCTGCTCACCGACCCCCGCCTGCTGGTGCTGGACGACGCCACCTCGGCGGTGGACGTGACGGTCGAGCACGAGATCCATGAGGCGCTCGCCCACGTCATGGCGGGCCGCACCACCCTGCTCATCGCCCACCGCCGCTCCACCCTGAGCCTCGCCGACCGCATCGCCGTGCTGGACGGCGGCCGCCTGGTCGACCTCGGCACCGACGAGGAGCTCCAGCGGCGCTGTCCGCTCTACCGCAGGCTGCTCACCGACCCCGACGAACTGGGCGCCCCCTCGCCGGGCCGCGCCCGCCCGGCCGAGCCGGCCGAGGACACGATCCTCCGGGAGGAACTGGACGCCGAGTTCGACGCCGGGCGCGGGGTCACCCCCAGGCTGTGGACCGGCGACCGTACCCCGAGGGAGCAGACCCTCTCCGGCACCCCGGCCACCCCCGAGCTGCTCGCCCAGGTCGAGGCGCTGCCCCCGGCCACCGACACCCCGGACGTGGACGAGGCCCGCGCGGTCCGCGCCGAGGACTCCTACGGGCTGCGCCGCCTGCTGCGCGGCTTCGGGCGCCCCCTGCTGGTCAGCCTGGCGCTGGTCGCCGTGGACGCGGGCTCCGGCCTGCTGCTGCCGGTGCTGATCCGGCACGGCATCGACGAGGGCGTGACCCGTACCGCCCTCGGCGCGGTCTGGGCTGCCTCCCTGCTCGGGCTGCTCACCGTGCTGGTGCAGTGGACCGCGCAGTACGGCGAGACCCGGATGACCGGCCGCACCGGCGAGCGCGTGCTGTACGCGCTGCGGCTGAAGATCTTCACCCAGCTCCAGCGGCTCGGCCTCGACTACTACGAGCGCGAGCTGACCGGCCGGATCATGACCCGGATGACCACGGACGTGGACGCGCTGTCCACGTTCCTCCAGACCGGCCTGGTAACCGCGTTCGTCTCGGTCGTCACCTTCTTCGGCATCATGGGCACCCTGCTGGTGCTGGACGTCCGGCTGGCCCTGGTCGTGTTCGCCACCCTGCCCCCGCTGATCCTCGCCACCTTCTTCTTCCGCCGGGCCAGCGTGAAGGCGTACGAGCTGGCGCGGGAGCGGGTGTCGGTGGTCAACGCCGACCTCCAGGAGTCGGTGGCGGGCCTCAGGATCGTGCAGGCGTTCCGCCGCGAGCGGGACGGCGGGCGCCGGTTCGCCGAGCGCAGCGACTCCTACCGGCAGGCCCGTATCCGGGGCCAGTGGCTGATCTCGGTCTACTTCCCGTTCGTGCAGCTGCTGTCCTCGGTCGCGGCCGCCGCCGTGCTGATCTCCGGCGCGGGGCGGGTGGAGGCGGCCACGCTGACCACCGGCGCGCTGGTCGCCTATCTGCTCTACATCGACCTGTTCTTCGCCCCGGTGCAGCAGTTGTCCCAGGTCTTCGACGGCTACCAGCAGGCCACCGTGTCGCTGCGCCGTATCCAGGAGCTGCTGCGCGAACCCGCCTCCACCGGGTCGGCCG
This sequence comes from Streptomyces sp. NPDC058459, assembly GCF_042721685.1. Taxonomy (NCBI): domain Bacteria; kingdom Bacillati; phylum Actinomycetota; class Actinomycetes; order Kitasatosporales; family Streptomycetaceae; genus Streptomyces; species Streptomyces sp. NPDC058459. Next base: position 30,719 of record NZ_JBHXLV010000046.1, read on the forward strand.
CCGCCCCGCTGGACGTGCTCTCGCTGCGCGGCGACATCGCCTTCGAGGACGTGTCCTTCGCCTACGGCGACGAGGAGGAGGCGCTCACCGGCATCGACCTCGCCATCCCGGCCGGGCAGACCGTGGCGTTCGTCGGCGAGACCGGCGCGGGCAAGTCGACCCTGGTCAAGCTGGTGGCCCGGTTCTACGACCCGACCTCGGGCCGGGTCACCGCCGACGGCACCGATCTGCGCGCGCTCGACCTCACCTCGTACCGGCACCGGCTCGGGGTGGTGCCGCAGGAGGCGTACCTGTTCCCCGGCACGGTCCGTGACGCCATCGCCTACGGGCGGCCCGAGGCGAGTGACGCCGAGGTGGAGGCGGCCGCGCGGGCGGTCGGCGCGCACGAGATGATCGCCACCCTCGACGGCGGCTATCTGCACGAGGTCGCCGAGCGCGGCCGCAACCTCTCGGCCGGCCAGCGCCAGCTGATCGCACTGGCCCGCGCCGAACTGGTCGACCCCGACGTGCTGCTGCTGGACGAGGCGACCGCCGCGCTGGACCTGGCCACCGAGGCGCAGGTCAACCACGCCACCGACCGGCTCGCGGGCCGCCGTACCACCCTGGTGGTGGCGCACCGGCTCACCACGGCCGCCCGTGCCGACCGGGTCGTGGTCATGGAGCACGGCCGGATCGTGGAGGACGGCCACCACACCGACCTCCTCGCCCGCGAGGGCCGCTACGCCGGCATGTGGCGGACCTTCATCGGCGAGTCGGAGCCGGAGGAGCCGGTCGGCGTCACCCCGTGAGCGGCGCGTTCTCCTGACGGCCGCGCAACCGTCCGGCACATCCGACGCGTCCGTACATCAGTACGTAGATCGCAAAAATGTGCCCATGGCGTGAGCGTGTGCTCATGGAGCGGGGAGGGACGGCCGTGAACCGTGGGGCCGGTGGGACGGTACGACGGTTCACGGCGCTCGGCCTGGCCGCGCTGAGCCTGTCCGGGGTGTTCGCCCTCGCGGCCCCCGGCACCGCCGAGGCGGCCACCGCCGGACGGTGCGCCGGGCGCGAGGTGCGCGTCCTGCCGTTCGCCACCGGCACCGTCCACCTCTACCGGAACAACGGCTATGTCTGCGCCGTCACCGTCGCCCGGAAGCCCGGCACCGGCGGCCCGCTCCTGGTCAGTGTGCAGGCGCGCGGCAACCGGCCGGTGACCGCCCGGGGCCGCCACCGGCACCAGGCCGGACCGGTCACCGTGCACGCCGGGCACCGGTGCGTGAGGGTGCGCGGCGCGGCCGGCCGGGGCACCGTCAGCTCCGGCTGGATTCTGTGCTGATCGCGCGAAACGGTCAATCCCCTCTGGTGTGAAGCCGGTTGCTCGGATAGCTTCCGGCGGACATCTGTCTCACAGGGGAGAGTGCGCATGCGCAAGGCGCTGAGATGGCTGCTGGCGCTCACGGTGCTCATCGGCACACTGGGCACGGCGGGCACAGCGGGAGCGGTCACCACCGCACCGCCGGCACCCACGGACATCAAGGACCGGCTGCTGGCGATACCCGGCATCAGCCTGGTGGAGGAGAAGCCGTACACCGGCTACCGCTACTTCGTCCTGAACTTCACCCAGCCGGTCGACCACCGGCACCCGGCCCGGGGCACCTTCCAGCAGCGGATCACCGTGCTGCACAAGGACGTGAGCCGCCCGACCGTCTTCTACACCAGCGGCTACAACGTCTCCACCACGCCGTCCCGCCGCGAGCCCACCCAGATCGTGGACGGCAACCAGGTCTCGCTGGAGTACCGCTTCTTCACCCCGTCCCGTCCGGCCCCGGCCGACTGGTCCAAGCTGGACATCTGGCAGGCCGCCAGCGACCAGCACGCCGTCTACGAGGCGCTGAAGCCGCTGTACTCCGCCAACTGGCTGGCCACCGGCGGCTCCAAGGGCGGCATGACGGCCACCTACTACGAGCGCTTCTACCCCCGCGACATGGACGGCGTGGTCGCCTACGTCGCCCCCAACGACGTGGTGAACAAGGAGGACTCGGCCTACGACCGCTTCTTCGAGCGCGTCGGCACCAAGGAGTGCCGTGACAAGCTGAACGCCGTCCAGCGCGAGGCCCTGGTCCGCCGCGAAACGCTGGAGAAGCGGTACGCGCGGTACGCCGCCGACAACGGCTACACCTTCACCACCGTCGGCTCCCTGGACAAGGCGTACGAGGCCGTCGTCCTGGACTACGTGTGGGGCTTCTGGCAGTACAGCGGCCTCGCCGACTGCGGCACCATTCCGTCCGGCGCGGCCACCGCGACCGACGACGCGATCTGGGACTCGGTCGACACCATCTCCGGCTTCTCCGCCTACACCGACCAGGGGCTGGAGCAGTACACGCCGTACTACTACCAGGCGGGCACCCAGCTCGGCGCGCCCACCATCCACTTCCCGCACATCGAGCGGAAGTTCATCCGCTACGGCTACCAGCCGCCGCGCGACTTCGTGCCCAGCTCCATCCCGATGCGCTTCCAGCGGGGTGCCATGCGGGACGTGGACCGCTGGGTCCGGCACGACGCCCGGCACATGCTCTGGGTGTACGGGCAGAACGACCCGTGGGGCTCGGAGCGGTTCCGCCCCGGCGCGGGCGCCCATGACGCCTACGTGTTCACCGCGCCCGGCATGAACCACGGCGCGAACGTCGCCGGGCTCGTCGCCGACGAGCGCACCTTCGCCACCGCCCGCATCCTCAAGTGGGCCGGGGTGGCGTCCCCGGCGGTCCAGGCCGACCCGTCGGCGGCGAAGCCGCTGGCCCGGTTCGACGGCAAGCTGGACGTACGGGACGTGGAGCGCGAGCCCGCGCTGCGCCCGTAGGGCAGTCGGGGGAGGGGGGTGCCGGTTCGTCCGGTGCCCCCCTTCTCCGTTTCCCCTCGCGGTGGATGACGCCCCGTGAGTTCCCTTGACGGAAAGAAACTTCCCGGATATTGGTGACTTCCGAAAGTTTCCTTCAGCGGTTCTCTCCTTCGGAAGGGGCGCACGTGCACCACACCAGCACGGGAAGCACGGGAAACACCGCCGGGCCCTCCAGACGGTCCCTGTTCGCCGCGACGGCCGGCCTCGGCGCCGCGCTGGCCGTCCCCGCAGCCTCCGGCAAGGCCCACGCCACCGCCCCGGACGACGCGGCGCTGCGCGCGGTCATCGCCCGGATGACGCTGGAGGAGAAGGTCGGCCAGCTCTTCGTCTCCCGGATCTACGGCCACTCCGCCACCGCCCCCGACCAGGCGGACATCGACGCCAACCTGACGGAACTCGGCGTCCGCACCGCCGACGAGCTGATCGAGCGGTACCGGGTCGGCGGCATCATCTACTTCGCCTGGGCGCACAACACCCGTGACCCGCACCAGATCGCCGACCTCTCCAACGGCATCCAGCGCTCCTCGCTGACCCGGCCGCGAGGCCTGCCCATGCTCATCGCCACCGACCAGGAGCACGGCGCCGTCTGCCGGATCGGCAAGCCCGCCACCCTGCTCCCCGGCGCCATGGCGCTGGCCGCCGGCCGCTCCCGCACCGACGTCCGCACCACCGGCCGCATCTCCGGCACCGAGCTGCGCGCGCTGGGCGTCAACCAGGACTACGCGCCGGACGCCGACGTCAACGTGAACCCGGCCAACCCGGTCATCGGCGTACGGTCCTTCGGCGCCGACCCGGAGCTGGTGGGCATCCTGGTCGCGGCCGAGGTGGAGGGCTACCGGGCGGCCGGGGTCGCGGCCACCGCCAAGCACTTCCCGGGCCACGGGGACACCGCCGTCGACAGCCACACCGGCCTCCCCGTCATCACGCACAGCCGGGAGCAGTGGGAGACGCTGGACGCGGTGCCGTTCCGGGCCGCCGTCGCCGCGGGCATCGACTCGGTCATGACCGCGCACATCCAGTTCCCGGCGCTCGACCCCTCCGGCGACCCCGCCACCCTCTCCCACCCGATCGTCACCGGCATCCTGCGCGGCGAACTCGGCTACGACGGCGTGGTCATCACCGACTCCCTCGGCATGGAGGGCGTCCGCACCAAGTACGGCGACGACCGGGTACCGGTGCTCGCGCTCAGGGCCGGGGTCGACCAGCTGCTCAACCCGCCGTCCATGGAGGTCGCCTGGAACGCGGTGCTCACCGCCGTGCGCGACGGCGAACTGACCGAGGCCCGCGTGGAGGAATCGGTTCTCCGCATCCTGCGGATGAAGGCGAGACTCGGCCTGTTCCGCAGCACCCGCGTCACCCGCGCCGGAGTCGACCGGACCGTCGGCGACAGGCGGCACCTGGCCGCCGCCGACCGCATCGCCGAGCGCACCACGACCCTGCTGGTGAACGAGGGCCACCTGCTCCCGTTGGACCGCCGCCGGCAGCCGAGAATCCTGGTCGTGGGCGCCGACCCGGCCTCCCCGTCCGGCACCACCGGCCCGCCCACCGGCGTACTGGCCACCGCGCTGACCGAACTGGGCTTCACCGCGACGGCGTGGTCCACCGGTACCGCACCCACGGCGGACGGCATCGCCAAGGCGGTCACGGCCGCCGAGGACGCCGACGCGGTGATCGTGGCGACGTACAACGTGACGGCGGGCAGCACCCAGCGCACCCTGGTTAAGCGGTTGCTGGCCACCGGCCGCCCGGTGATCGCCCTGGCGATCCGCAACCCGTACGACGTCGCCCAGCTCACCGAGGTCAGGGCGCACCTGGCTGCCTACTCCTGGACCGATGTCGAACTCCGCGCCGCCGCCCGGGTCATCGCGGGCCGGGTCGAGCCACGCGGCAAGCTCCCGGTGCCGGTAGCACGGGCGGACGACCCGGCCCGGGAGCTGTATCCCCTCGGGCACGGGCTGACCTACTAGAGGCCCCCTGGACCCCGTCGGCCTCCGAGCGGACCGGTGACGATCGGAGGCCGTCCCGGCGTCAGCCCATGTGCCCGCCGACCGCTCCGGCCGGGGCGATCTCCGCGATGCGGGCGAGGTCCCCGGGGGTCAGGGTGACGCCGGCCGCGGCGACGTTCTGGGCGACGCGTCCGGCGTCGCGCGAGCCGGGGATGGGGACGATGTAGTCCTTCTGCGCTAGCAGCCAGGCCAGCGCGAGCTGGGCGAGGGTGACACCCTTGTCGTCCGCGAGGCGGCCGAGGCCGGCGGCCAGGGCGCGATTGACGTCGATGTTCTCCGGTGCCCACCAGGCCAGGAGCTGACGGAAGTCGTCGGCGGCGTAGTGCTCCCGGGACCTCACCGGGGCGCCGCTGAGGAAGCCGCGCGCGAGGGGCGAGTAGGCGACCAGGCCGATGCCCAGCTCCTCCAGGACGGGCAGCAGGGGCCGCACCCCGTGCTCGAAGACCGAGTACTCCTGCTGAAGCACCGAGATCGGGTGCACGGCGTGGGCCCGGCGGATGGCGTCCTCGTCGGTGTTGGACAGCCCGAGGTACCTCACCTTGCCCGCGTCGACGAACTCCTTCATCACGCCCACCACGTCCTCGACCGGGACCTCGGGGTCGGGCATGTGCTGGTAGAGGACATCGATCACGTCGACACCGAGGTTGCGCAGACTGTTGTCCACGACCTCGCGGATGTGCTCGGGCCGCGAATCGCTCGCGTAGGTGGGGGTCAGGCCGAACTTCGTCGCGATGGTGACCTCGTCGCGGATCTGCGCCAGGGCGTGCCCGAGCAGCTTCTCGCCCTCGCCCCAGCCGTACATCTCCGCCGTGTCGAAGTGGGTGACGCCGAGTTCGTGCGCGTGCCGGATCGCGGCGATCGACCCGGTGTCGTCCGACGGCCCGTAGCCCATCGCCGTGCCCATCGCGCCGTAGCCGAGGGCAGAGACCTTGAGCCCCTGTGACCCCAGAGTCCGCAGTTCCATGTGATCTCCCGCTTGTCCTCAGGAGGTCTCCGCCCGGAGGCGGGACCAAACCAAACCGTTCGGTTCTACCGTACGCCTCGACCGGCCTCCCGCCAAACCGAACGGTTCGGTCCGTTATTCTGGGCGTATGCCTTCCGCGACGACGCCCGCTCCCGACTCGACCCGCGAACGCATCCTCGCCGCGGCCACCTCCGAGTTCGCCCGGTACGGGATCGCAGGGGCCCGTATCGAGCGGATCGCGAAGACCGCGCGGACCAGCAAGGAGCGTCTCTACGCCCACTTCCGCAGCAAGGAGGAGCTGTACGCCACCGTCGCCGCCCGTGAGCTGACGGCCGTCACCGAGGCCACCCGGCTGGACCCCGCGGACCTGCCCGGATACGCGGGCCGCCTGCACGACCACTTCACCGCCCACCCCGAGCGGCTGCGGCTGATGGGCTGGGGCCGCCTGGAACTGGGCGGGGCCGCGCCCGCGAGCGCCGACGACCCGGTCCGGACGACCATGCGGCACAAGACCGAGCAGCTCCGCGCCGCACAGCGGTCCGGCCGGCTCGACCCGGACTGGGACCCCGCCGACATCCTGCTGTTCGTCAGTCAGCTCGCCATGTCCTGGGTCGGCCAGAGCGAGCTGCTGCCCACCGGCGAGGACGAACGGACCGCGTTCCTCGCCGCCCGCCGGGCCGCCGTCGTCCAGGCGGTGCAGCGCCTGTTCCCGGCCACCGCGTCCTGAGGGCCGCCCCGCGGAGGCCCGCAGAGGCCCGCGGAAAAAATCTTCAGCGGGAGTGCAACCCTCCGCCGCCGACCGGTGTCGTACTACGCGTCAGGGTTTCCGGGGGGATTCCGTGGGGGGATCGCGAAGCTCTGACGAATAGGGGGAAAGCCGA
>NZ_JBHXLV010000047.1:0-37317 GCF_042721685.1 Streptomyces sp. NPDC058459
CCCGAGACCTCCTCGGGGGCGCCCCTGGCGTTACCCGGAGATCGCTCCGTCCGGCAGGTGAAGCGGCGATTCCGCACGTAACGTCGGATGCGTGACGAATGTCGACGCGGGTGCCGGACTGGACCCCGTGCACCCGGTCGCGCCGCCCTCCACGGGGCCGGCGGGCCTGACCCGCGCCGAGGTCGCGGAGCGGGTGGCACGGGGGCAGGTCAACGACGTCCCGGTGCGCAGCAGCCGCTCACTGGGCGAGATCGTGCGGGCGAACGTGTTCACCCGGTTCAACGCGATCATCGGTGTGCTGTGGGTGGTGACGCTGTTCGTCGCGCCGATCCATGACAGCCTGTTCGGGTTCGTGATCCTCGCCAACACCGGGATCGGGATCGTGCAGGAGTGGCGGGCGAAGAAGACGCTGGACTCGCTCGCGGTGATCGGGGAGGCCCGGCCGACCGTGCGCCGGGACGGCAGGGCGGTGCGGGTGCCGACCAGCGGGATCGTGCTGGGCGACCTGGTGGAGATCGGGCCCGGCGACAAGATCGTGGTGGACGGGGTGTGCGCCGAGGCCGAGGGGCTGGAGGTGGACGAGTCCCTGCTGACCGGCGAGGCCGACCCGGTGGTCAGACACCCCGGCGAGCAGGTGATGTCGGGCAGTTTCGTGGTCGCGGGCGCCGGCGCGTTCCAGGCGACCAAGGTGGGCCGGGAGGCGTACGCGGCGCGACTGGCCGAGGAAGCCTCGCGGTTCACGCTGGTCCACTCCGAGCTGCGGTCCGGTATCTCCACGATCCTGAAGTACGTGACCTGGATGATGGTCCCGGCCGCGCTCGGCCTGGTCGTCACCCAGCTCGTGGTGAAGAGCGACGACTTCAAGGGGTCGGTGGCCCGGACCGTCGGCGGGATCATCCCGATGGTCCCGGAAGGGCTGGTGCTGCTGACCTCGGTGGCCTTCGCGATCGGGGTGGTCCGGCTCGGGCGCAAGCAGTGCCTGGTTCAGGAGCTGCCCGCGATCGAGGGCCTGGCCCGCGTGGACACCGTCTGCCTGGACAAGACCGGCACGCTGACCGAGGGCGGCATGGACGTGACCGGGCTGCGGCTCCTGAACGGGGCCGACGAGGGCCGGGTGCGGGCGGTGCTGGCCGCACTCGGGGCGTCCGATCCGCGTCCCAACGCCTCGCTCCAGGCCGTCATCGACGCCTACCCGGACGGCCACGGGGAGGACCGGCATCCGGTGGGCACGCTGCCGTTCTCCTCGGCCCGCAAGTACAGCGGGGCCGCCTTCCGCGACGGCGACGGCGGGATCACCGGCTGGCTGCTGGGCGCCCCCGATGTGCTGCTGTCCCCCGAGGACCCCGCACTCGCCGAGACCGGCCGGCTGAACGAACAGGGGCTGCGGGTCCTGCTGCTGGCCCGCGCCGCCCGTGACCTGGCGGGTCCCGACCCGGCGCGCGGGGCCCGGCCCGTGGCCCTGGTGGTGCTGGAGCAGCGGCTGCGCCCGGACGCGGCCGAGACCCTGCGCTACTTCGCCGACCAGGACGTCCGGGCCAAGGTGATCTCCGGGGACAACGCGGTGTCGGTCGGCGCCGTCGCGCAGAAGCTGGGCCTGTCCGGCAGGGCGGTGGACGCGCGGCGGCTGCCCGCTGGCCAGGCGGACCTGGCGAAGGCGCTGGACCGGGCCACGGTGTTCGGGCGGGTCACCCCGCGGCAGAAGCGGGAGATGGTCGGCGCGCTCCAGTCGGAGGGCCACACGGTGGCGATGACCGGGGACGGGGTGAACGACGTACTGGCCCTGAAGGACGCCGACATCGGCGTCTCGATGGGCTCGGGCTCGGAGGCCGCGCGCGCGGTGGCGCAGATCGTGCTGCTGAACAACAGCTTCGCCACCCTGCCGTCGGTGGTCGCGGAGGGCCGCCGGGTGATCGGCAACATCACGCGGGTGGCGACGCTGTTCCTGGTCAAGACGGTGTACTCGGTGCTGCTCGCGCTGCTGGTGGTGTGCTGGCAGGTGGAGTACCCGTTCCTGCCCCGGCATCTGACGCTGCTGTCCACGCTCACCATCGGCGTCCCGGCGTTCTTCCTCGCCCTGGCGCCGAACGGGGAGCGGGCGCGGCCGCACTTCGTGCGCCGGGTGATGCGGTACTCGATACCCGGCGGGCTGCTGGCGGGGGTGGCGACCTTCGTGACATATCTGCTGGCCCGGCACCACTACACCGGCGCGGACGCGCTGCCCGCCGAGACCAGCGCGGCCACGCTGACCCTGTTCCTGATCTCGATGTGGGTCCTCGCCATCATCGCCCGCCCCTACACCTGGTGGCGGCTGGCCCTGGTGGCCGCGATGGGCGTCGCCTTCCTCCTCGTGCTGACCGTCCCCCGGCTCCAGGACTTCTTCGCCCTGCGCCTGGTCGGCAGCGCGATGCCGTGGACGGCGGTGGGAGTGGCGGTGGTGGCGGCGGCCGCCCTGGAGATCGTCTGGAGGTGGGTCGGCCGCCGCTTCCCGGTGTGAGGCGTCAGCGCACGTCGACGGCGTCGGCGGAGGCGGTGACCCCGGCGGTCTGCGACGTACCCGCGTAGACGTAGCGGAAGGAGCCGTCGACCGTGGCGGTGACGGTGGCCTTCAGATTGCCCTTGGTGTCCGTCTTGACGGTCTTCACCGTGCTCCAGGCGCTGGAGCCCTTCTTGGCGAACTGAAGCTGCACGGACTGGGCCGAGTAGGCGTAGTACTTGTCGTAGTTCCAGCTGGCGAGCGTCAGGGCGCCGGTGACCGTGATGGCCCTGCCCTTTCTGACCGGCTCGGGAGCGGCGTCGGTGGTCAGCTTCGTGGAGCGCAGCAGGCTGGTCGTGGCCATGCCGCCCTGGTCCTTGAAACCGATCTTGCCGTAGTCGGGCTTGGAGGGGTTCTGCCCGTTGAAGGCGTACGCTTCGGCGGCCACCGACCACTTGCCGGCGTCGGAGGCGGTCAGGTCGCCGTCCGCCGGGCGGATGTCGACGGTGCCGGTGCAGTTGAGCGTGGTGGCCGTGGCCTTCTTGCAGGTGGCGAAGTCGTCGCCCTCGACCGTGGCGGTCGGGTCGTCCAGGGAGCCCCGGTAGAGGTAGGCGTCGCTGTAGAAGTCGCGCGCGGTCGCCTTGACGTTCGCGTCGTAGGTCAGCGTGTACGAGTACCTCGTGCTGACCTTGGGGCCGGTACCGACCTTGATCGACGAGACGATCTTCAGCTTCGAGAAGCTGACGTCCATCGTGTACGGAGTGCCGGCGGCGGGCGCGGCGTGCGCGGCCGGGACGGCGAAGGCGGAGAGAGCCAGGGCGCCGGTGACGGCGGCCACGGTGGCACGTATGCGCATGTGCGGTTCCCTCTGAGGGAGAAGTGATCGGTGAGTCGGTCGACTCGGGTGATCAGATCCGCGACATGCTCCACGGGTTGTACGGGCGGGGCGTTCCTTGACCGGAATTTGCCCAGGCATTGCCCGGCCGGGTACGGCCCCGCCCGCTCACCTCGAAAGGGTCAGCGCACGTCGACGAAGTCGGCGGTCGAGTTCACCGCCGGGGTGGTCGAGGTGCCGGCGAAGCTGAAGCGGAAGTAGCCGTCGGCGGACGCCTTGACGGTGGTCCGCAGGTTGCCCCGCGAGTCCGTCTTGACGGTCTTCAGCGTCGTGTAGGCGGCTGCGCCCTTCTTCTTGAACTGCAGCTTGACGGACTGCCTGGTGTAGCCGTGGTACTTGTTGTCCTCCCAGTCGGCGCGGGTGAGGGCACCGGTGACCGTGATGGCCTTGCCCTTCCTCACCGGCTCCGGGGAGGCGTTGACGCTCTGGCGGGAGCCCCGCTGGAGCGAGGTGCGGCCGAGGCCGCCCTTCCGGGCGACGCCGACCTTGGAGGGGTCGGGGTGCTCCTGGTTCTGGCCGTTGAAGGCCAGGGCGAGTGCGCCGCCCTTCCAGCTGCCGGCGTCGGGGTTCCGCAGGTAGCCTTCGCCCGGGTAGATGTCGATCTTGCCGGTGCAGTTGGCGGTGGTGGCCGTGACCACCTTGCAGGTCGCGGGCTCATCGCCGAACACCACGTTGTCCGAAGCCTCGAACGAACCCCGGTAGATGAACGGACCGTTGAGGAAGTCGTCGGCCGTGATGTCCACGTCGGCGCCGTGGTTCAGCGTGTAGGTGACCGTGGCGGCGATGTGGTGGGTGGTGCCGACCGTGATGGCCTTGGCGACCTTGAAGTGCGTGAAGGACACGTCCAGGTCGTAGGGCGTGCCGCCGCGGACGGACGTGACGCCCTGCTTGCCCGGGGCGGAGTGGGCCGCCCTGAGCAGCTTCCCGGCCTGCGCGCGGTACGCGGAGCCGGCACCGTCGGCGTGCGCGGCCGGGACGGCGAAGGCGGAGAGGGCGAGGGCACCGGTGACGGCGGCCGCTGAGGCGCGAAAGCGCATATGCGTTCCCCTGCGTCGTGGGGGCCCCGGTGACCTCCGCGTCCGGAGGGACGCGCGGTCCGGTGAGGCCCGTCTGATCGTGCGAACCTGTTGGCTCGAACGATCAGACGGGCGATCAGGGCCGACGGTTGTAGGCGAATCGAAAATTCTGCGACCGATCCGTGAAACCCCAGCTCGGGCCGGGTGGTTCAGTCGAACCAGCGGTCCCGTTCCAGCTCCTCGGTGCGGGACGGGTCCTCCAGCAGCGCGGCCACCTCGAAGCGGCGCGGCCACTGCCGGGTCGCCCAGGCCAGACCGGCGGCGACGCCCTCCAGCGTGGCGGCGTGGAGCACGCCGTCGCCGGTGAACCGCCAGTCGATCCCGACACCGTCCACGACGAGTTCCTCGTGCTCGGCATAGCTGTCCGGGGTGTCCGGCCCGAGCAGCGCCCGTACCGGCTCGGGCACCTCGTGCTCGGTGCCCTCGGAGTCCACCGCACCGGTGACGGACTCGCTCAGCCGGCGCACCTGGAACAGCTCGGCCAGCGCGGCGGCCAGCGACGGCCGTACCGGCAGCAGCGGCACCCCGGAGGTGAAGGGCAGCAGGTCGGGCGAGTCGACGACCACCGCGTCCCGCGCGTCCACCACGACGGGCCGCCCGTCGCGCACGGCCCGCAGCTCGTCCGGCAGGGTCACCTGCTCCGGGTCCAGCTCGGCCAGCGCGCCGTACAGGCCGTGCAGCTGGCGCGGGGTGACCGGGCGATCGGGGTCCGCGAGCCGGTCGAGGAGTTCGGCGGCGCCGCCGGGCTCGTCCAGCAGCGCGGCCACCGAGGTACGGACCCCGAGGGCGCGCAGCACCTGCTCGTCGGCGAAGCCGGTGGCGTCCGCCTCGTCGTACAGGCCGCGCAGCAGCGGGTCGCCGCCGGCCGCGAGCAGGCCTGCCGGGCGGCGGCCGTCCAGCACCGGGTGCCCGCGCAGCCACCAGGCGGTGTACGGCCGTACGACCTCGTGGGTGCCGTCCGGCATGAGGACGCGGACCGGCTGGATCAGGGCGTCGCGCAGCGGGGGCCGGCTCAGCAGGGCGAGCGCCTCGGGCCAGCGGTCGTCGTCCACCAGCTCCAGGTCGCGTACGGCGACGAGTTCGGTGGCGACGGGCGGTACCGGGCTGTCGGGGAAGCGGTCGAGGATGTCCTCGGACCACACGTCCACGGCGTCCAGCAGTCCGGCGTCGTCCGGTTCGGCGAAGTCGCTGTCGCGGGGCTCCAGTTCGTCGGGATCGAGGACGACGTCGGTGGCGCGGACGAGGGCGAAGCCGGCCAGCACGCCGCAGGCGGCCAGCGGCTGTCCGCCCCATTTCGCGGCCAGGTCGGCGTCGACTGCGGCGAGTTCGCCCTCGCGGACGATACGGGCGAACGGGCTGCCGGGCAGGACCAGTTCGCCGGCCGGGGCGAGTTCGCCGTCCTCGTCGGGCAGGGCGAGCGCGCCGAGCCAGGGCTCGTCACCGGGCTCCAGGCCCGCGTCCCGCACCAACGCCAGGACCACGTCGGCCAGTTCCTCGGCGTCCGGGGCCTCCTCCTCCCACATCACTGCGCCGTCGTCGTCCAGCGAGGCGGCGACGGCGGAGCGGAGCTGCGGGGTGGTGAGCACCGCGCGCGGGGTCGCGGGCAGCGCGCCCAGCTTCTCCAGCAGCGGGTGCGCGGCGTCGGCGTGGGCCATCTTCAGGCCCAGCCTGCCCAGCACCTCGGCGTCCGGCGCGGTGGTGTCCGGCGCGGGCAGCAGCACCTGGCGGGGGCCGATGGTGGTCCGGCCGGTCCCGGCGAGCGGCACGGGCAGCCCGGACAGCCGCTCGGGGTCGACCCCGGCGAGGCTGTCGTAGAGCCGCCACCACCACTCCGGCTCCTTCTCCAGGCCGGCCAGCCGGTCCACGGCGTCGGCGAGCGGGAGCCGGGCCACGCCGAGCGCGCGCAGCTCCGGGCGGCGTTCCAGGCCCGCGGGCAGCAGGGTCGGCAGCACTTCGGCCAGGACGCGCACGGTACCGGCGCCCGCGCCCTCCACGATCTCGGCGTCCCTCGGGCGCAGCGCCTCGGGCAGCTCGTCGTCGTCCCGCGGGGGCAGCGCCGGGGGCAGGAACGCGGTGCGCGGCAGCCGGTCCAGCACGGCCTGGCGGAGCGTGCCGTCCAGCTCGCCCTTGCCGAGCGGGCCGGGGACGAGGTCGACGGCGCCCTCGGTCACCGGGCGCCAGCCGGCGAGGAGTTCGGTGTAGGCGTCGGCCGCGCGCTCCACCAGGAAGTCGGTGAGCGGGCCGGGCGCGGCGTGCCGGCGGGCGGTGTCCAGCGGGAAGGACGCGATGAGCACGCCGGGGAAGCCGAGAGGTTCGTCGCTGGGGGTGGGGGCGTGCAGTACGGGCGCGGTGCGGGGGCGTACCGGGCGGCCCTCGCCGTCCTCGGGCACCGCCCAGGTCACCGACCAGTGCGGGCGCAGCCGTTCCTCGACGGGGCGGTCCGCGAGGAGGCCGGCGTCGAGCGGGCCGTGGGCGGTGACGGTGCGCCAGCGGGTGATGCCGTCACGGGAGTCGTCCACGACGGTGACGGCGTCCTCGGTACGGCGGCGCAGGGTACGCGGCTCCCGCCCGTCCACCTCGATGACGACCTCTTCGAGGCCCGGCAGCGCCAGCAGCAGGGAGTCGTCCACGGCGTCGAGCAGCCGCTCGGCCAGCGAGGCGGCGGCCGCGTCGCGCAGCGGCAGGATGACGGCGGTGTCGTACGGGTCCGGTGCGGTGCCCTCGGCGGCGAACGGCAGCCGCAGCAGCGGTACGTGGCCGTCGCGGCGGCGCACCTCGTCACCTAGGCCGGGGCTGTGCCGAGCGGTGTCGGCGGCCAGCTCACGGGCCTCGGCGAGCGACCAGCGGACCCCGCCGTGCCGGCCGACCAGCGCGGGCTCGTCGGTCACGGAGAGCACGGCGGCGAAGCCGACGCCGAACCGGCCGACCTCGGTGTGCCCGTCGTGGCGTTCGCGCTTGGCGGAGGCGCGCAGGGTGGACAGCGACTCGACGCCTGTGGCGTCCAGGGGCGCGCCGGTGTTGGCGGCGATCAGCACGCCGTCGCGCAGGGTGAGCCTCAGCCGTCCGGGCGTGCTGGCGCGGGCGGCCGCGTCGGCGCCGTTCTGGGCCAGCTCCACCACGAGCCGGTCGCGGTAGCCGCCGAGGACGAGGTCCTCCTCGGCGTTGGCGTCCTCACGGAACCGGGCGGGGCTGGTGGCCCAGGCGTCGAGGACACCGCGACGCAGTCGGGCGGTGCCGAAGGGGTCGGCGCCTTCGGCCGCGGGCCGCACGTACTTGCTCACGTTCACTCTCCATCATCGACGTGAGATCGAAGGTACAGCGACCTGACGGTCCGTCCTTCGCGGCGTACGCGCGGGCACCCGTCCTACGAGTGGCCGAGTTCCGCCGCTTCGCCGTCGCCCTCGGCGGTGACCGAGCCGGAGTCGGGGGCCGGGCGGAGCGGGAAGGGGTCGACCCGGGTCTCGTCCACCACGGGCTCCGGCGGGCGGGGCGGGGCCGGCATGACCGCGGCCTCGGAGTGGGCGCCGCAGCCGTAGGCGAGGGAGACCACGCGGCCGTCGGCCGGGGAGAACTCGTTGCCGCAGACGCCGAACGCCTGGCCCAGCGAGCCGCCGATCGGGGCGAGGAAGCCGCAGCTCGCGCAGGTGGCGGGGGCGGCCTGGGCCATCGCGGTCCTGGGTCCGAACGCCTCCTCCCAGCGGTCGGCGGCGACACGCAGGCCGTAGCGGGACAGGACGCGGGCGCGGCGCATGCCCAGTTCCTCGGCGACCGACGTGATCGAGCCGCGCGCGGGCACACCGGTCCGGGCGGCGGGACCGCCGGTGGTGACCTCGGCGTCCTCGCGCTCGGCCGGCTCGGTCAGGCCCTCGGCCAGCGCGGAGTTCGGCGGCGGCTCCTCCTCGCCGGAGAAGCCGGGCTCCAGGCGCAGGTCCTCCTCGTCGGTGGGGAGGAGGTCGCCGGGGCCGAGGTCGCCGGGGCGCAGCCGCTCGCTCCACGGCACCCATTCGGGCGCGAGGAGGGCGTCACGGCCGGGCAGCAGCACGACCTCGTCCAGGGTGACGATCTTGGCGCGGGAGGCGCGGGCGACGGTGGCGGCCCAGCGCCAGCCCCGGTAACCCGGTTCCTCGCACTCGAAGTAGTGGGTGACCACGCGGTCACCCTCCGACACCAGGCCGATGTGCTCACCGACCACACCGGGAGCGGCCGCCTCCTCCGCTGCGGTGCGCGCGAGGCCGATCGCCTCGGCGCACAGACGGTCAGGGGTGCGGCTTCGCGTGGTCGCTGCGCTCACAGGTATCGCTTCTCTCCTACGCCGTCTACGAGTGCGGATGCACTCCGGCGGTGAAGCGGACGGAGCGGACCTGTGGGCCGCATCGACGTCCGCGTCCGATCACGCGCGGGCGCACCTCTGCCATCCATTCTGCGCTATGGCTGAGATACGCACGCTACCCCGTCGCCCATGGTGGGGGACAGTCCACGGCTGTCCGGCGGGTTCCGGAGCGGTGGATCACGGGGTCCGCGTCGACTCGCTTGGCCGCAAACCGCCCATCGGACGGCCGCTCGGGGCACTATGAAGCACGTGGCAGCCACGGACAGGGGGCACGGTGGCGGCGGTTCGGGCCGCGTCGGCGGTGTCGTCCGCTCTGTCGGCCGTGCCCTGCGCCGGCCGGTGACCGGTACCGCGCGCGGCATCCGCAAGGTCACGCACGCGCACGGCGCGGGCGAGTCGGGCCTCGGCAAACTGATCGAACTGCACGCGGTGAACGGCGCCGGAGACGTCATGATCACCGTGGCGCTGGCCTCCACCGTCTTCTTCTCGGTGCCGACCGACGAGGCACGCGGCCGGGTCGCGCTCTATCTCGCCATCACCATGGCGCCCTTCACCGTCCTCGCCCCCGTCATCGGTCCCCTGCTGGACCGGCTGCCGCACGGGCGGCGGGCCGCGATGGCCGGGGCGATGCTGGCCCGCGCGCTGCTGGCGCTGGTGCTGTCCGGGGCGGTGGCGAGCGGCAGCCTGGAGCTGTATCCGGCAGCGCTCGGCGTGCTGGTGGCGTCCAAGGCGTACGGGGTGGTGCGCAGCGCGGTCGTGCCCCGGCTGCTGCCGCCCGCGTTCTCCCTGGTGAGAGCCAACTCGCGGGTCACACTGGCCGGGCTGCTGGCCACCGGGGTGGCGGCGCCGGTCGCGGCGGGACTGCAGCGGGTCGGGGACCCCTGGCCGCTGTACGGCGCGTTCGTGATCTTCGTGGCGGGGACGTTCCTGTCCTTCTCGCTGCCCCGCACGGTGGATTCGGCCAAGGGTGAGGACGTGGCGCTGCTCGCGGCGGACGAACGGCATCTGCACGGGCCGCGCCGCCTGCACCCGGGCAAGCGCCCCGGGCTGCGTACGGTCGGGCCCGCCGTCACCCACGCGCTGGGCGCCAACGCGGGGCTGCGCTGCCTGTCCGGCTTCCTGATCTTCTTCCTGGCGTTCCTGCTGCGGGAGCATCCGCCGGCCGGGCAGAGCGCGGCCGTCTCGCTGGGCATCGTCGGCGTGGCGGCGGGCGCGGGCAACGCGCTGGGTACGGCCATGGGGGCGTGGCTGCGATCCAAGGCGCCCGAGATCATCATCGTGACGGTGGTCGCCGTCGCGCTCGGCGCCGCCGTGGTGGCCGCCGTGTTCTTCGGCACCGTCCTGGTGGCCTGCCTCGCCGCCGTGGCCGGTTTCGCTCAGGCGCTGGGCAAGCTGTCGCTGGACGCGCTGATCCAGCGGGACGTGCCCGAGGCGGTCCGCACCTCCGCCTTCGCCCGCTCCGAGACGCTGCTCCAGATGGCCTGGGTGTTCGGCGGCGCGGTGGGCATCGTGATGCCGCTCAACGGCACCTTCGGCATGGCGGTGGCCGCCGCCCTGGTCGCCGCTGGCTGGCTGACGACCCTCAGGGGACTCCTGGCGGCCGCCCGGCACGGGGGGCGGACGCGGCCCCGGGTCGCCTGAGGGTTCGCCGCACGGCTCGGGGCCTCGGGGGCGGGACCACGGACGGGCCCTACGGCCGCTAAGGCCGACCGTGGTTCCGGCCCGCTGACCGCGCCTCGCGCAAGCCCGCCCGCCAGCACGGGACCGGCATGCTGTACCCCGCGTGGCCACGCGGAGCGGGGGGCCCGATAGCCTTCGGGCATGACCTCGCTGCAATCCGCCCCGCGACGCCGCCGGGCGCTCGCCGCCGCCGGTGCCGTTTCCGCCGGACTGCTCGTCCTCTCGGCCTGTGACAAGCCGACGCCCGTCTCCACGGTCACCGTCGGGGACAGCTCGGTCAACTCCGAGGCGCTCTGCTACAACGGCGACAAGACGCTGACGCCCGAGTCCCTCGCGGAGTGCGCGAAGAAGACCGGCGACGTGAAGACGATCTCGGTGGACCCGGCGGGTGACACGGTCCGTGTCGGCGTCGACCCGAAGATCGCGGACGCGGGGTGGGTACTGCTGGTCAACGGCCGCCAGTTCACCGACGTCAGCAAGAAGACGTACAGCACGATCCCGGGCAGCGCGTTCTTCAACGCGCAGTACGGCACCCAGGGCGACACCAACACGCTGTCCGTCCAGATGGGCACCGCCTCCTCCGCCAGGGGTGTGTGGAGCTTCAAGCTGAAGAAGGCGGCCTGACCAGGGCTCCCGGTCACATGAGCGCCCGTACGCGTGTCCTCGTCGCCACCGCCGTCCCGGCCGAACGGGACGCGGTGGCAGGGGCGTTCCCGGGCACGGCGGAAGAGGTACGGCTGCCCGGCGCGACCCTGCTGCGCACGGACGGCGGCTGCGACCTGCTGGCCGCCGGGGTGGGCCCGGCCCTGGCCGCCGCGTCCACCGCGACCGCCCTGACCGCCGCAGCCCTTGAGGGCACTCCCTACGGTCTGGTCGTCTCGGCCGGGATCGGGGGCGGGTTCCAGCCGGAGGCACCCGTCGGCTCGCTCGTCGTCGCCGACGCGATCACCGCGGCGGACCTCGGCGCCGAGACCCCGGACGGCTTCCTGCCGGTCACCGACCTCGGCTTCGGCACCGTCACCCATCTGCCGCCGAGTTCACTCGTACGGGAAGCCGTCGAGGCCACCGGCGCCCGCCCCGGCACCGTGCTGACCGTCTCCACCGTGACCGGCACCGCCACCCGCGCCGCCGCTCTGCGGACGCGTCACCCCGGCGCGCTGGCCGAGGGCATGGAGGGGTTCGGGGTCGCGGAGGCGGCCGCCGCGCACGGCGTGCCGGTGCTGGAGATCCGCGCGGTGTCCAACCCGGTCGGCCCCCGCGACCGCGCCGCCTGGCGCGTCGGCGACGCGCTCGCCGCACTCACCGGGGCCTTCGGGAAGCTCGCGCCCGCTCTGGAGAGTTGGAACACGCATGACGACTGAGCCCCTGCGGATCGCGTACTCGCCCTGCCCCAACGACACCTTCGTCTTCGACGCCCTCGCCCACGGCCGCGTCCCCGGCGCCCCCGCGCTGGACGTGACCTTCGCGGACATCGACATCACCAACGGCATGGCCGAGCGCGGCGAGCACGACGTCCTGAAGGTGTCGTACGCCGTGCTGCCCTACGTCCTCGACGAGTACGCCCTGCTGCCCTGCGGCGGCGCGCTGGGCCGGGGCTGCGGGCCGCTGGTGCTGACGCGGGAGGCGGACGCCGGGGGCACCTCCGATGCTTTCGGCGGTGGGGGACTGACGGGGCGCACGGTGGCGGTGCCGAGCGAGCGCTCGACGGCTTACCTGCTGTTCCGGCTCTGGGCCGCGGAGACGCTGCCGGAGGGGGTCGGGGAGATCGTGGTGCTGCCGTTCCACGAGATCATGCCGGCCGTGCGGGACGGCAAGGTGGACGCCGGGCTCGTCATCCACGAGGCCCGCTTCACCTACCAGGAGTACGGGCTGCACAAGCTCGCGGACATGGGCGAGCACTGGGAGCGCACCACCGGGCTGCCGATCCCGCTCGGCGCGATCATCGCCAGGCGGTCGCTGGGCGCCGAGACCCTCCAGCACCTCGCCGACGCCATCCGGACCTCGGTCCGGGCCGCCTGGGACGACCCGGAGGCGTCGCGCGCCTATGTCATGGAGCACGCCCAGGAGATGGACCCGGCCGTCGCCGACCAGCACATCGGGCTGTACGTCAACGAGTTCACCGCCGACCTCGGCGAGGACGGGTACGCGGCGGTCCGGGGTCTGCTGACGCGCGCGGCGGCCGAGGGCCTCGTACCGGCCCTCGGCCCGGGGGCGCTGGCGTTCCCCTGAGGGTCCGGTCAGACGTCCAGCTGGTCGGCGACGGCGCGGAGGAGGCCGGCGATCTTCGTGCCGGAGGCGCGCTCGGGGTAACGGCCCTTCTCCAGCATCGGCGTGATGTTCTCCAGCAGGGTGGTGAGATCCTGCACGATCGAGGCCAGTTCGTCCGGCTTCTTGCGCTGGGCGGCGGCGACTGAGGGGGTCGGGTCGAGCACGGTCACGGAGAGCGCCTGGTCACCCCGCTGGCCGGCGACGACGCCGAACTCCACGCGCTGTCCCGGCTTGAGCGCCTCGACTCCGGCGGGCAGGACCGAGGAATGGACGAAGACGTCGCCGCCGTCGTCGCGGGAGAGGAAGCCGAAGCCCTTCTCGCTGTTGAACCACTTGACCTTGCCGGTGGGCACGTCTGTCCTCGTCCTCGTACTCGTCGGGAAAAGCTCGGGAATCGGGCCTGTGTAGCACTGCGGCGGGTCGACCATGACCCGCCGGCACCAAGGCTAATGGTCGCCGGGCGGGTGACAAGGTGCTCACCGGTTGTTCTCTCGCGCTGGGAACTACCCTGGTCCGGTGCGTGACAAAACCCAAACGAATTCCGCCGGGCCCGGTGACGGACTGATCCGCGCCGGCGTCATCGTCTTCTTCCTCGGCGCCGTGGCCACCCTCGTCACGGTGGCCCCGCTCTTCCTCGGCGCCGAGCCGTTCCCGGCCTACATGTTCGGCCTGAGCATGCTGATGGCTCTCGGCTTCCTGATCGCCGGCGCGGGGGTGCTCCGCTCGGTCGCGGCGGGTCGGCGCCGGGCACGGGGTACCGACCGCTGAGGCCGGCGTGATCGGCCCGCACCGGCCGCCGGCCGGCTGCCGGTCCGTCGTCACTGGTCGCGCGGTTCCCCGTGCTCCTCGAAGGGGCCTTGCGCTAGGCCGACTTCACGTAGTTGTCCAGCCAGGCCGGGAACTCGGTCAGGTCCGGGAGGACCACGTCGGCGCCCGCCGCGCGGAGTTCCGCCGGGGTGCACGGGCCCGTGGCGACCGCCACCGAGAGGGCGTCCGCGGCGCGGGCTCCCCGGACGTCGCCGGTGTGGTCGCCGACGTAGACGTGGGCGCCGTGTTCGCGCAGTGCGCGGGCCTTGTCCTCGGCCCAGAGGTCGCCGGCCACGACGTCCGGTGCCATGCCGAGGTGGGCGAGGTGGAGCTTGGCGTTGGGCTCGTACTTGGCGGTGACGACCAGGGTGCGACCGCCGGCGGCCCGGACGGCGGCGACGGCCTCGCGGGCGCCGCTCAGGGCGGGCGTGGCGGCGATGGCGTACTCCGGGTACATCGCCCGGTACAGGTCGGCTACGGCGGGGATGTCGGCGGCCGGGAACCAGTTCGCCAGTTCCTCCGCGAGCGGTGGGCCCAGCCGCGTCACCGCGAGGTCGGCGTCCACGTACACCCCGGTCCGCTCCGACAGCTCGATGTAGCAGGCCCGGATGCCGGGCCGCGAGTCGATGAGCGTCATGTCGAGGTCGAAGCCGACGGTGGGGGCGGGCGTGAAGGGCATGGCCGCCATTGTGCCCGGCGGGGGTCGCGAAGAGGCGGGCCGGGTCCGGCTACCGCCTCCGCTGCGAGCGCCAGAGCAGGAACAGCGCGGAACTCACCGCCGCGCCCCGCACCACCCACGGCCAGGTCCCGGCGAGCGCGTCGCTGAGGTGCCCCTCGGCCACCGGGGTGCCCCAGTGCCCGGTGTCGCGGCCCCAGAGGTAGGTCACCCCGGCCGCGAGGGCGAGCGCGGGCAGGACCAGGACCGCCCACTTCGTCTCGGCCGGGGTCAGCCGCCGGGAGCCGTAGGCGATGAGCCAGCCGAGGATCAGCGCGAACCAGTTGCCCAGCACCGCCCCCACCAGCAGCGCGGCGGCGCCCAGCAGCAGGAGCGGGTTGGTCCAGCCGCCCCGGGGGAGCCGGACCAGGCGCCGGAACCGGGAGCGCGGGACCACCTCGGCCGGCTCCGCCACGACCTCCTCCGGCCGCTCCTCCTCCGCGATCTCCTTCGGGGGACGCCGGAGCATCTCGGGGATCTCCACCCCGCCGACGAACCCCGGCACCGAGTCAGCGGCCGCCGCGCCGAACGGGCCGTCCGCCACCCGCCACCAGTCGGGCCGGGTCAGCGACTCGCCGAGTTCGTGCGCGGGCGCCAGATGCGGCGGGGCGGCACCGTCGGCCGGCACGGCGGGCCCCGGCTCGGCCGCGCGCGGCCGGGGCACCGCGGCGCGCGGCCCCCTGAACCCCCAGGGCTTCCGCTCGGGCTTCCCGGGCTCCGGCTGCACGGGCACGGTGGCGGGCGGCGGCTGCGGGGCCGGGCCCGTACCGCCCGCCGAGCGCACCACGTCGTCCGGGCTGCCCAGCTGCTCCAGGATGCGGCGGACGGCGGCCGGGCTGTCCACCGCCGCTCTGGCCCGGTGCCGGTCGATCTCGTTGCGCAGCTCGGAGACCAGCCGCATCCGCGTGGACGACGGCAACTGCCGCTGCTGCGCCACGTCCCCGACACGGCTCAGATACTCGTAGACGACCTGGTCGCTCTCGATCCCCAACGGAAAGACCCCTCCGGGGCGACGGTGGTGGAACCCCGCCCAGAAGGTAGCGCAGACCGGCACCAATCGGCCCACGCGGGCGGAGCGGCCTCCGGGGACCCTCGGCCGGCGCTTGCCCCAGCCGCTAACGTGGGTCAGATGAGCCCCGAGGCATCTCCAGTCCCCCGGTCCCTCGCGGAGGCACTCCGCGCGCGGGACGACGCCTCGCTGGCCGCGCTGCTGCGCGACCGACCCGACCTCGTCGCGCCCGTCCCCACCGATCTCACCCAGCTCGCCACCCGCGCGGGCACCCGTGCCTCGGTGCTGCGCGCGCTGGAGCACCTGGACCGCTTCGCCCTCCAGACCGCGCAGGCGCTCGCCGTCGCCCCGGACCCGGCGACGTACGACCTCCTGCACCAGCTGCTGGCCGGGGACGACGGCGACCCGGCCGTCACCGAGGCGCTGCCAGGTGCCGTCGCCGCCCTGCGCGGGCAGGCCCTGATCTGGGGCGACGACGACCGGCTGCACCTCGTACGCACCGCACGCGAACTCCTCGCGCCCTCCGCCCAGCACCCCTCCCCCACCGGGCTCGGCCCGACCGTGCGGGAGGCCACGTCGGGGATGTCGCCGGGGCGGGTGCAGCAGATCGTCAACACGGCCGGGCTGCCCTCCACGCACGACCCGGTCTCCGCCGTCACCGCGCTCACCGGCCTGTTCGGCGACCGGAAGCGGATGACCGCCCTGCTGGCCGGGGCGCCGGAAGCCGCCCGCGAGGTGCTGACCCGGCTGATGTGGGGGCCGCCGTACGGCCAGGTCACCGCCGAACCGGCCGCCCATCTGCGCTGGCTGCTGGACCGTGGCCTGCTGCTGCCGACCGCGCCGGGCACGGTCGTGCTGCCCCGCGAGGTCGCTCTGCACCTGCGCGGCGGGCGCGCGCACCGGGTGCCCGAGCCGGTGCCGCCCGCCGTGGAGCCGGCCGTGGCACAGGGCCGGCGGATCGTGGACGCGACGGCGGCCGGGCAGGCGTACACCGCGCTGGCCACCGTCGAGGACCTGCTGAAGAGCTGGGACCAGGGCGGCCCCGCCGTACTCCGGGCCGGCGGGCTGAGCGTGCGCGACCTGAAGCGGAGCGCCGTCGCCCTCGACGTGTCCGAACCGCTCGCCGCGTTCTGGGTCGAGCTGGCCTACGCCGCCGGCCTCCTCGCCTCGGACGGCGCGGCCGACGAACGCTACGCCCCCACCCCCGCCTACGACACCTGGCTGGAACGCCCCGTCGCCGAACGCTGGGGCCGCCTCGCCGCCGCGTGGCTCGCGGCCACCCGCACGGCCGGACTGGTCGGCGGCCGGGACATCAAGGACCGCGCGCTGTCCGCACTCGGTCCGGGCCTGGACCGCTCGGCCGCCCCCGAGGTACGGCTGCGGGTCCTCACCCTGCTGGCCGGACTCCCCGTCGGCGTGGCACCGGTGCCGGAGGCGGTGCTGAACCGGCTGGCCTGGGAGCGCCCCCTGCGCGCCCCCCAGCGGGACGGCACCGAGGATCTGCGGGTCCGGCTGGCCCGCTGGGCCCTGAGCGAGGCGGAACTCCTCGGCGTGACCGGCCGGGGCGCCCTGTCCAGCCACGGCCGGGCCCTGCTGGGCATCCCGGTACCCGAGACCGAGGCAGAGACCGAGGCAGAGACCGCCGGCGCCGGGCCCGCCTCCCACGCGGCCGTGGACGGTCACGCCCCCGGCGCCGCCCGACCCGCTCCCACCGGCCCCCTCAGCCACACCGGGCGGGCCACCGCCACCGCCGTGGGTCTCCTCGCGCCCCTCCTCCCCGAGCCTCTGGACCACGTCCTGCTCCAGGCCGACCTGACCGCGGTGGCCCCCGGCCCCCTGCTGCGGCCCCTCGCCGAGACGCTGGGCGTGCTCGCGGACGTGGAGTCCAAGGGGGGCGCGACCGTGTACCGGTTCACCCCGGCCTCCGTACGGCGGGCGCTGGACGCCGGGCAGACCGCCGCCGACCTGCACGCCTTCCTCGCCCGGCACTCGCGGACCCCGGTCCCGCAGCCGCTGGCCTATCTCATCGACGACGTGGCCCGCCGGCACGGCCATCTGCGGGTCGGCGTCGCCTCGGCGTACGTCCGCTGCGACGACGACGCCGTGCTGAACGAGATCATCGCCGACAAGCGCGCCGCCGCCCTGCGGCTGCGCCGGCTCGCCCCGACCGTGCTCGCCGCGCCGTGCGACCCGGCGACACTGCTGGAGGGGCTGCGCGCGCTGGGCTACGCGCCCGCCGCCGAGTCCGCGCGGGGCGATGTGCTCATCACCCGCGCCGACGCCCGTCGCACCCCGCCGCGCACCGCGCCGGAGCCGGTGCCCGAGGGGCCGCCGCCGGCCGACGGCGTCCTGCTCACGGCCGCCGTCCGCGCGATCCGCGCCGGTGACCTGGCCGCCACCACCCCGCTGAAGGCGGCCGGTCCGGGGCCCGCCGGAGGTGACCTCCCCCGCACCAGCCCCGCCGACACCCTGGCCACCCTGCAGGCGGCCGTCATGACCGGCGAGGCCGTGTGGATCGGCCATGTCAACGCCGACGGCGCCGCCAGCCAGCGCGTGGTGGCCCCGATCCGGGTCGAGGGCGGCTTCGTCACCGCCTACGACCACACCGCGGACGAGGTCCGCACCTACCCCCTGCACCGGATCACCGGTGTGGCGGAGCTGGCGGAGGACTGACCGACGGGACGCCCCCTCGGGCCTGAGCATCAGGCACACTGGAGGTTTGGCCGCGCGGAAGGATGGCACAGGTGAACGGTCCGCTGATCGTCCAGTAGATCAGGCGCGGTGCGCACCGTAGCGGATAGGTCCGAGCTGTGGCGTGCTTTACCTGGCAGCGTGATTACGCAGACCCACTGAGGAAGACTGGCGGTTCGAGAGGTACCTCAAAGGAATCCAGACCGTCCTGCTGGAGCCTGGCTCATAGTGGGTGACGCTGCGCCTTTATGTAGCGGGTAGACATCGAACTACACGAGCGCCTGACTGACCTGCTAGAACGCGAGAATCATGGCGCTGACCCGCAAAAACTCTCATTGATGATTTGCGCTGGTCAACGCCACTTTTGCCTGCCGAGCACCCTGCGGCGCGTCCGGTCAGGATGTCCCACGTTCGGTGACTGGAAGGCTGCGCAAGAGATCACGAGCGGAGAGTGAGTCGTATGTCACCGTTCGGGTGGGCAGCAGGGTGATGCCAGCCTCGGCGGCGCGTCCATAGACGTGGGCAAACGCCTCGTCCCATGCATCACGGTCGTGAGTGCTTAAAAGATCGTCCTTCAAGATGATGAAGAGCTGCGCGCGGGTCGGGACGTCGTGAAGGTCCTGCCAGATCCGCGTCTCGTGGACCGAGGCAAGCATCTGATCCTGGACATCCTCGTCCTGTGCGCGCACATAGTCATACAGAGGCTGGACGACATGCTGCAGGCATGCTTCCGGGACAGCGGCTCGTCGCCGAAGTGACCCAAGCCGCTCTGAGACGTTCGCGTAGTGCTCCTCAGCCTCATACGCCTCGATTGGCTGCCGGTCGAGAAGTGTGCTCTTCTCGACCGGCACCTCAAGGCGCAGGTCAGCTACCCACTTCTCGTCTGTCTGACGCCATGGCGGCAGGATTGGGAGGATGTGCGTCATCCGGTTTGCGCTGATGAGCCCGAGCTTCCCGCGATCGAAGTACAGGGAAGCGTCGTAGACGGGCACTACCCCGATCCAGGGCATGTCGGGTTTGAGTATGTCGCAGCCCTGCGTGGTGATCATGCCATAGCGAAGGGGGGACCCCTTCTCCAGCACTACATTGAGGGCCTCTGTTAGGTTTTCCCGGATGCTCTCGGTCTCAGCTGCCCACATCGACGAATTCGCCGCGCCGAGGAAAACAACCGGGATGCCGGTAATGAGGTGACCTTGACGAAACCTATTGAGATGATCCCAGTGGCCGCCCCCCCAGGGCAGGGATGCTCCGAAGTCGGGGTACTGCGGGTGCTCGGCTGATGACGTCGCAGTCACCACCCTTCCAGGACGGCGTCTGGCATGACTGTTCCTTCAGCGCCTGGGCGGGCCGCGAGGCTGCGATCGATCTCTGGCATGCGAGTAGGAACTACAGCTCGCCGGACTAGCTCTGCCAGGCTGTCGAGCGCACTCCGGTCGGCTGCTGCTTCTAGAAACAACAGCCTGTGGGCTGCGGGGAATCCGCCGTGGAACCACTGACGCGCACCCTTCTCGCCGAACGTATCGACGACTAGAAGGGCAAGCGAGTGGACCTTGAAGAGTTGTCGCGTCGTTCCCGGCCGTGGCGTACTCCCGCGCCCTGCCCAGGAGTAGAACGTCGCCCGCGGAATCCCGAGGCGGTCGAGAAGTTCCCGCTTGCCGACTTCAAGCCACCGCGTCAGGTCAACCACGCAGGCGTAGGCGAACGGTACTGACCCTGTGGCCGACGTGGAGCCACCCACTGACCATGGGGCCATAGAGGCAGGCTCAACACGACCCCCAGTAGCAGGCAGAGCGTCTAGATCATTTGACGGGGACGTTGCTGGTAGGGCACTCGGTGCGGTGACCTGTTCGCTCGTTGTCTCGCGGATGATCTCGGGGACATCGAAGAACCGGATGGTTGTGCCGCCTGCGTGTGCGAGAGGATCGATGGGCTCTGCCCACCTTGAACCTGTGCTGTGCAGCACTGGCACTGGCACTGGCACTGGCACTGGCACTGGCATGTCGACTCCCCTCCGACTACCTCAGGTGCTGGTAGAGCTTATCGGTGATGGTGGCGCGGAAAAGCCCACGCACAACATTGTGAAGCCGCTCCGCCTCCTCCATGATCTTTCGGGGCTCGAAGGCGGGCTGCGACTCCCCGAAGACGTCGTAGTCCAGAAGGTACTGGCTCTTGCCATCGCTATCCGCGAATGCCCCGTGTCGTAGGAGGCAGTGCGCCCCCTCGTCCACGTCGATCACGATGCGTTGCTCTGTTGCCGTGATACCGGGGCCGAGCGTCTCGTCGAGAAGGGGACCAAGGAGTGTCGGAGGGATGAACTCCTTCCAATCGGTTGCCCAGTCGGGAAGAGCGACCTGATTGATGTACCGAAGGCCGAGGCGGAGGTGCTGCTGAGGATCCAGCACCTCTGCGAGCGCACCGACCAGCAACGAGAAATGGCCGCTATACGTCCCCCAGCCGGGGTAAGCCCTGGTTTCGATCGTGGCGCTGTCCGGCGCAATGCTCGCTGCACTGAAAGCGTCAGGGGAGGTGATCCGCCATCCCTGCCGGGTGGGTTGCTGGTTGATCCCCGTGGCACTGAGCACGCCAGACAGGATGGGATTGGAGAAGAGTCCAGGCCAGCTGGTGCGGCCCATGACGTTCTGAACCGCACGTGCGTCGGCTCGGGCGATGTCCCCCAGATCTTCGAAGGTGATCTGGATCGCCACGAGGATCAATGGGGAGCGACTGAGGCGTTCGCCAGAGTGCTCCGGAAGTTTCAACACGCTTCCGCCTCCCATTGTGGACACAATGTAGACACTACTCGGGTCCCGAGGTTATGTCAGCCAGTGGGAGCGCGCGGAACAAGCAACGTCGACGGCGCGCACTACTTCACTTCGGCGCTGGCTCGCCGCGACATGGTGGCTTCAGATGCTTGTCGCGAAACGGCTGCGGCGAGCCGTGATCTGCATCCTGAACGATTCATCCAACCAACGAAGACCAATCGGACGGTGGCCTACCGCCGGAGTGCACGCCAGATACAGGTAGGCGGCACGCATTCGCCATACCTTGCTGGGCGCCTCCCAACCGGTTGCACTCCACACCCGCGCCGCGACCTGGGTACCGTCACGGGTAGAAGCCTCGACGGATGGAGCACGATGCCTCGCCGCCCGCTGGACCGCCGGCGCCTCACCTCAAGGGGGGCACGCTGATGCTGGAAGAAGCCGAAGAGATCGGTCGTCGCGCACGTCGCGCACGGCTTCGCCTCGGCATGACGCAAGCCGACCTCGCTGCCGCCCTGGGCAAGACACAGGGCTGGGTATCCAAGATGGAACGCGGGCACATCGAACTCGACCGCGTCGGCCTGCTCAACCTGCTCGCTTCGGAACTGCACGTACACCCGAACGACCTGATCGGGCGTCCGTACAACAGCACCACTCCGGCCGAGAATCAGTGGCAGGTGTCTGCCGCCGCGATCATGCGCGAGTTGCGCCGTTACGACCTCGCTCCCGTCTTCGACGGAACCCCCCGCCCAGCCGGTCAGCTGTGGCAGGAAACCACCCGCCTGCATCGCCTCCGCGACGCGGCCGCGAACGTGGCGATCGTTCAGGTGCTCCCCGACCTGTTCCGCGAGGCGCGCGCCCTGGCCGAAGTCGCCACGGGCCACGAGCAGGAAGAGGCGTACGCCATCTACGCGGTGTGCTGCAAGTTCGCGCACACCGCAGCGCACGCCCTTGGACACCCGGAACTGGTCGCCATGGCCTGCGAACGGGCCGCATGGTCGGCGCGGCTGTCTGGCGACCCGGTGATGCCTGCCGTCGCCGACTGGATGCGCGTGTGGGACATGTGGGCCACCGCGGATTGGGACGACTCTGTTGCCCTGTCGGACAAGGCGATTCGCAGCGTGCAGCGGGAGTACGACCGTGGTGAGCCGTTGGCCGTGCGGGCATGGGGGTCACTGCAACTGCGCGCGGCAGTCTCGGCGGCGCGGGGTGGTCGCAAGGCCGAAGCGAAAGATCGGATCAAGCATGCGCGGAGTGCGGCCAAGCGGACGGCTGAGGCCGCCGGCCCTCTGATCTACGACCGGCACAGTCTGACCTTCTCGGCTGGCAACGTTCAGATTCATGCGATCAGCGTCGCGCTGGAGATGCATGAGCAAGGTGAGGCGCTGTCGATAAACCGTCGCACGAGCAAGGAGTTGATCGCCTCTCTCCCCAACTCCCGTCAGGGTCACCACCACATGGACCTGGCCCGCGCGTGGCTGTGGGACGGGAACCGCGACAAGGCTCTGAAGGAACTGGAGAAGGCTGAGGTGATCGCGCCCCAACTCGTCCGCAATCACCCCATCGCGCGGTCAACGCTGCGCAGCATCGTGTATGCCGAACGGGCAAGCACTCGCGAGAGGTTGCGCCGCATGTCAGACCGCTTTCACCTCGACGGCTGAGGGCCATATTCCTGCGGTTCATATTGAGCCCCGAGCCGACACTTAGCTTCGGGGCATGGCCGAACGAAGCTCACAGCAACTCCCCACGCCCAACGCCGCTTTAAGCGCAGGCAGCCCCTTCCACCCGCGCCTTGGCGACCTCGCTGTCGACCTCGCCAAGAGCGGGAGGGTCGGGGTGGTCGTCGCCCTGCCCAGCGACAGTTCGGCGTCGTACCAACTCCGTCCGCCTAGCGGTGGCGCGGACTGGCGCGCTAGATCCGATGGAAGCACCCTCCGCCCCGTGCCGGTTCCGGTCACGCACGTCACGCCCATGCAGCGCGACGCCGTGTACGACTCCCGGGCACAGCAGGCCGCCATGGCGGTAACCGTCCACTACGAGGACGGAGGCGTGTGCGAGTCGCTGCTCGTCCTCGCCCCTGCGCAAGTCGAGCTGTACTACAACCAGCTCGGCCACATGATCAAGGCGAGGGAATCGGCCCAGGATCGTCGGCGGTGAGCCCGGACGTGCTGATGATCGCCCCACCGACCTCTGCACGTGCCTTTGTACGACCGCCCGTCGCATTCCGGTGTGAGGCCACTGCCCATAACCTCAGCGGCTCCCGAGAAGTCCTGCTCGCCACTTATCGCGGCCGTTCGCCACGCCTCGCGGCACGGTGGCTGAGAGCGACAGCGCACCGTTTCGCCCGACTGCTGTCCCCGGAGATCGGGGACCTGGGCCTCCATGACGCGCCGCTCGTTCTCGCGCGGCCGGAAATCCCGCGCCCCGATGCCGAGTTGCGAGCGTGGGCCGACAGTGATCGGGCGTACGAGCAAGCTCTTCGCGCCCTCGCCGCAGGCCGCGCGTTCGTGTTCACCGTGGCGGACTACGACGCTCGGTACGGCCTCCGCGTGTATCCCCTGCCGACTCGCCGGCCTCTTCCGCAGCATCCAGCCCTGGCCGGGCTACCCCACTCCTCAATGAGGGCGGGCCGTGACCGACGTCCCCGCAGGCGTCGTCCGACCCGATGACTCCCGCCCCCGCGTCTCTTCCGGTTCCCCCCGGCACGGGGGCGGGTCTACCACGCAAATCGCAGCTCACCCGCTGAACGCACACCCGCCGCTCTGCGGCGCAGTCCTGCCCATCTACCGAGGGGAAGACGCGGTGACCATCTATCCCGTATCGCCGAACACCGTGCTCGCCAACGCGCTGACGAATGCTGAGGACCTGCTGAGGCCCCACATCGCCCAGGTGGCTCCGGAGCGCATCGTGTTCGTGGTGGGAACGCAGATCAACGGAGCGCCACACGTCGGCACGTCGCTGGTTCAGTCGCTCACGTTCGCCACGGCGGCCCGCATCCGGGACAGGTTCGGCGTACCGGCTGAAGTCCAGTTCGGCGCACTCGACAACGCCCCGTACGCCATCGTCACCGACAAGGAGACCGGTCACCGCTACCAGCGGGCCTACGCGCACGCCCTGGGCGAGGTGGGCATCGCTGACCAGGTCGACAAGCTGTACCGCCCGCTGTTCACCGCGCTGTCCGAGCGCCTGGACGTGCCGTACTCCATCGAGACCTACAGCCAGCAGCAGGCAGGCGAGCACTTCCGGCGTACCTGGCTGCTCCTGCTGCCCCGCCTGGACGCCGCACGCTGGCACCTGTCTCCGTCGTCCGGCGTGCCACACGTTCGTGTTCCCTGCCCGCGCCCTGGCTGCGGGTGGGCCGAGAAGTACGCCGAGCGCACCCACGTCCGTGACGACGGTTTCGAGCGGGCAACCATCTCGGCTGTGTGCCTGCACCACGGCGAATACGAGGTCGTCATCGAACCCCTGAGCGGTGCCTACCTCGACCTCGCCACGCTGTACCGGAACCTCGTCAAGGAATTGGCGGTCGCTGGAGCGCGAGGCACGCTGTACGTCATGGTCAAGGGCAGCGACTGGATGCCCGGCTGTCTTCTCGTCGACGGCGCCCTACAGGCCGTGGGTCTCACTCGCGGACAGATGACCGCCCGGCTCTTCTGCCCCCAGGTCGTCACGGACACGGGCGCGAAGCTGTCCAAGTCCCTCATCCGCGAGGGGCGCGCGCCCTTGCCCGACGGTGCGGCCCCGTGGATGCTCGACACCCGCGAGTGGCCCGGCTCGTTGGGAGAGTACGTCGATCGTCTTCTCGGTCTGACCGACGTGCTACTCGCCGACCCACGCCATTTCTTCCGCTCGTACTCGGCCGGTGAACTCGGCCGGCTCATGTCCGCTGCAACAGCAAGGAGCGTTCCCGCCCCATGACGGAGACTGCCGCCGCGCGCGTCCGCGAACTGAACCTTTACCGCCGGTACTTCGAGCTCGTCGCCGCTGGTCAGAAGACGATCGAGGTGCGCGTGAAGTACCCCCACCTCGAAGACCTGGCCGCTGGAGACGTCATTCGCTTCCGCGTCAAGGGCACCGACGAGACGTGTGACGTCCTGGTGAAGCGGGTCAAGGAGTACAAGTCGTTCGAGGAGCTGCTTGACGGGGAGGGCGCGGTGAACGTCAACCCGGCCTCCCCCCGCGAGCAGCAGCTCGCCAACATCCGCGATATCTACCCGGCGGAGAAGGAAGCGCTCGGCGCGCTCGCCATCGAAATCGAGCTACCGCCCCGATAAGCCCGCCGCACGGTCCCCGCCCTCCGAGGGGGCTGCCTGCGGCTTCCTGGCGTCCACCGCCCGTGCCCGTGCTGCGGGCGGCGGACGCCTGCAAGAAGAAAGCGGACCACCCCTCAGCCTGGACAGCGACCGGGGTGGTCCGGTCTTGGAATCCCAGGTCAGGCCCCCGGACCGTCGAGCGCGCAAGGCGGTCGATCTTGAAGAACACGATCACGTCCAGCTCGGCGAGCCTGGTCAGGATGCGTTGCAGGCCCGGCCGGTCGAGCCCGCGCGAGAAGCCCGAGACATCGATGTCCTCCTCGGCGGCTACGACCTCCCAGCCGCGTGCCTCGCACAACGCTTCACAGGCCGCGCGCTGGCGTTCCGGCGAAGTCGTCTCGTCGGTTTCGCGCGATAGGCGAACATAGATAGCGGCGCGCATCCCCGGCGCGCTGGCCGGGACGCCCTTCCGGCGTCGGGCACGGGGCATAGCCCGTGCTGTGACAGGCGTTGGTTCTGTCACGAGACGACCTTATCTCCGGAGGTATGTGTGTCCTGCCTGATCGTCCAGTCAGACAAAACCCTGCTTCTCGAAGTCGACCACGAGCGGGCCGACGAGTGCCGCCGGGTCATCGCGCCCTTCGCCGAGCTGGAACGGGCTCCGGAGCACATCCACACCTACCGGCTCACCCCCCTCGGCCTGTGGAACGCGCGGGCCGCCGGGCACGACGCCGAGCAGGTGGTCGACGCGCTGGTGCAGTACAGCCGGTACCCCGTGCCGCACGCCCTGCTCGTCGACATCGCCGAGACCATGGACCGGTACGGCAGGCTCACCCTGAGCAAGCATCCGGCGCACGGGCTGGTGCTCACCACCACCGACCGGCCGGTGCTGGAGGAGATCCTGCGCTCCAAGCGGGTCACCCCGCTGGTCGGCGCCCGGATCGACCCGGACACCGTGGTCGTGCACCCCTCCGAGCGGGGCCAGATCAAGCAGACCCTGCTCAAGCTGGGCTGGCCCGCCGAGGACCTCGCCGGCTACGTGGACGGCGAGGCGCACCCCATCGACCTGCGCGAGGACGGCTGGGCGCTGCGCCCGTACCAGAAGCAGGCCGTGGAGAACTTCTGGCACGGCGGGAGCGGTGTCGTGGTGCTGCCCTGCGGCGCGGGCAAGACGCTGGTCGGCGCCGGGGCGATGGCGCAGGCCGGGTCGACCACGCTGATCCTGGTCACCAACACCGTCTCCGCCCGGCAGTGGAAGCACGAGCTGGTGAAGCGGACCTCGCTGACCGAGGACGAGATCGGCGAGTACAGCGGCACCAGGAAGGAGATCCGGCCGGTCACCATCGCCACCTACCAGGTGCTGACCACCCGCCGGAAGGGTGTCTACCCGCACCTCGAACTCTTCGACTCCCGCGACTGGGGTCTGATCGTCTACGACGAGGTCCATCTGCTGCCCGCCCCCGTCTTCAAGTTCACCGCCGACCTCCAGGCCCGCCGCCGCCTCGGGCTGACCGCGACCCTGGTCCGCGAGGACGGCCGCGAGTCCGACGTGTTCTCCCTGATCGGGCCGAAGCGGTTCGACGCGCCC
The DNA here is from genome assembly GCF_042721685.1 of Streptomyces sp. NPDC058459. Classification (NCBI taxonomy): domain Bacteria; kingdom Bacillati; phylum Actinomycetota; class Actinomycetes; order Kitasatosporales; family Streptomycetaceae; genus Streptomyces; species Streptomyces sp. NPDC058459. The sequence continues at coordinate 26,545 of NZ_JBHXLV010000047.1, forward strand.
TGGAAGGAGATCGAGGCGCAGGGTTACATCGCGCCCGCCGACTGCGTCGAGGTACGCGTCAACCTCACCGATTCCGAGCGGCTCGCCTACGCCACCGCGGAGTCCGAGGACAAGTACCGCTTCTGTGCCACCACCGCGACCAAGCGGAAAATCACGGAGGCGATCGTGCGCCGGTTCGCCGGGCAGCAGATCCTCGTGATCGGGCAGTACATCGACCAGCTGGACGAGCTGGGCGAGCATCTGGACGCGCCCGTGATCAAGGGCGAGACCTCCAACGCCCAGCGGGAGAAGCTCTTCGACGCCTTCCGGCAGGGCGAGATCAGCGTGCTGGTCGTCTCCAAGGTCGCCAACTTCTCCATCGACCTGCCCGAGGCGACCGTCGCGATCCAGGTGTCCGGCACCTTCGGCTCCCGCCAGGAGGAGGCCCAGCGGCTCGGCCGGGTGCTGCGGCCCAAGTCGGACGGCCACCGGGCGCACTTCTACTCGGTCGTCGCCCGCGACACCATCGACCAGGACTTCGCGGCCCACCGCCAGCGCTTCCTGGCGGAGCAGGGCTACGCCTACCGGATCGTCGACGCCGACGAGATCCTGGCGGAGGGGTCCAAGGAGAACTGAGACGAGGAGCGGGCCCGGCTACGGGTCCCCGATGGCGTCCCCGTGGCTGCGGTGGACGCCGGCCTCCTCGCCGTACTCGCCGAGTATCACCACGCCGAACGCGGCCTGCGCGTAGACCTTGATCGCGCGCAGGGCCTCGCCCAGGACGTGGTGGTGGTCACCGCCGGCCACCGGAGTGGCTCCGGACGGACGCGGCGGGGCGGGGTGAAGGATCGCTGCGCTCATGTCTCCATGGTGGGACTCGCGGCATAAGTCCGGAACGCACCCTGGGGCCGCTTCTCAAAGCGATCCCTCTGCCTCGGGGGCAGCGACGGTGCCGGAAATCCGCTGGCCTCTCCCCACCCGTTCCGCCTACAATCTCCGCTCTTGCCCGCCTCCCCCTCGGAGTGCCGCCGCCCGGCCGGTAACCGGACGGCACCCCCGGGCCGTATCCGGCCCCAGCGACCACCCAGCAGGTTCAACCGGAGGCACTCCCTTGTCCGCGACCGCGCCCGAACCGCTCGACGACCCCCGCGCCCCCCTGACCCGCGAACGCACCCACCTGGCCGGCTCCCGGGCCGCCCTGCGCGCCATGCGCGAGGACGTGGAGGCGCTGGACATCAAGGACGTCGCCGCGAACTGGGTCAACGCCCAGGTGCTGACCCGCCAGATCGACGACCGGATCAGGGCGCTGGCCGACCTCAGCGACACCCCGCTGTTCTTCGGCCGGCTGGACTACCTGCACGCACCCGGGGCCGACCGGGCGGAAGGGGCGGAGGGCGAGAAGTTCTACATCGGGCGCCGGCACGTCCATGACGCCGACGGCGACCCCATGGTCATCGACTGGCGCGCCCCGGTCTCGCAGCCCTTCTACCGGGCGTCCAGGAAGGACCCGCTGGACGTCGGGCTGCGCCGCCGCTTCGGCTACACCGGCGGCGAACTGACCGCGTACGAGGACGAGCACCTGTCCGACCCGGCGGAGGCGGCCGCCACCAGCAAGCTGCTCCAGCGGGAGATCGAGCGGCCGCGTGTCGGCCCGATGCGTGACATCGTCGCCACCATCCAGCCCGAGCAGGACGAGATCGTCCGCAGCGGGCTCGGCGGCACGGTGTGTGTGCAGGGAGGCCCCGGTACGGGCAAGACGGCGGTCGGTCTGCACCGGGTCGCCTATCTGCTCTACGCCCACCGGGAACGGCTCGCCCGCACCGGCACCCTGGTCATCGGGCCGAACCGGTCCTTCCTCCAGTACATCGAGCAAGTGCTGCCCGCACTGGGCGAGTTGAGCGTCCAGCAGGCCACCGTGGACGACCTGGTGAGCCACGTCGAGGTACGCGGCACGGACGAGGCGCACACCGCCGTGCTCAAGGGCGACGCCCGGATGGCCGAGGTGCTGCGCCGGGCGCTGTACGCGCAGGTGACGCTGCCCACCGAGCCGGTCATGGTGGTGCGCGGCTCCCGGCGCTGGCGGGTCCCGGCGTACGAACTGGAGGAGATCGTCCGGGAGTTGCTGGCCCGCGAGATCCGCTACGGTGCCGCCCGCGAGGCGCTGCCGCAGCGGATCGCGCACGCGGTGCTGGTGCGAATGGAGCTGGCCGGGGAGGCGCCGGACGACCGGGTGCAGGACGCGGTCGCACGGGACAGCGCCGTCAAGGCGGTCGTGAAGGCCGTCTGGCCGCCCGCCGACCCGGCCAGGCTGGTGCTGCGGCTGCTGTCCGACGCTGAGTTCCTCGCGGAGCACGCGGCGGGCGTCCTGACCGACGACGAGCAGCGGGCCCTGTTGTGGGCCAGGCCGGCGCGTGGCGTGAAGTCGGCCAGGTGGTCCTCCGCCGACGCGGTGCTGATCGACGAGGCGGCCGACCTGATCGAGCGCACGCACTCGCTCGGGCATGTCGTACTGGACGAGGCGCAGGACCTGTCCCCGATGCAGTACCGCGCGGTCGGCCGGCGCTGCACCACCGGCAGCGCGACGGTCCTCGGCGACCTCGCGCAGGGCACCACCCCCTGGGCCACCCGGAGCTGGGCCGAGGCGCTGGCCCATCTCGGCAAGGCCGAGGGCGTCGTCGAGGAGCTGACCGCCGGTTTCCGCGTGCCCACGGACGTGATCACGTACGCGTCCCGGCTGCTCCCCCACATCGCGCCCGGCCTCACCCCGGTCGCCTCCGTCCGCGAGAACCCCGGTTTCTTCGAGGTGCGCACGGTGGACGGCCTCACCGAAGTGGTGGCCGCCTGCGCGGAGTTGCTGCGCCATGAGGGCTCGACCGGTCTGATCGCGGCCGACGCCCGGGTGCCCGCGCTCGCCGGGGCTCTGACGGCGGCCGGGATCGGCTTCCTCGCGCCGGGTGAGGAGACCACCGAGGAGACCCGGCTGACCCTGGTCCCGGCCTCGCTCGCCAAGGGTCTGGAGTACGACTACGTGGTCCTGGACGAGCCCCGGGCGGTCGTCGACGGCGAGCCCGACGAACGCACCGGCCTGCGGCGGCTGTACGTCACGCTGACCCGAGCGGTCTCGGGGCTGCTCATGACCCACACCGGGCCGCTGCCCGCACAGCTCAGCGCCTGAGCGTGCCGCCGGCTGTGTGCCCGCGCCCCTCGCGCTGAGGGGGACACGTGCTCCCGACGACGACAGCGGTACGCACGGGCGCGGGCCCGGCGAACCGCCTGCTCGGGCCCTCCCGCCCCGGCCCGCCTACTCCCCGTCGAGCACCCCCCGCCACACCCCGACCGCCGCCGCGCACACCGGCCCGGTCCACCCTTCGGGACGCGCCGCGCCGCCGATGTGGAAGGCGTCGATGCCGGCCGTACGCAGTTGCGGCACGTGCTCCAGCCGGAGCCCCCCGCCGACCATGATGCGGGGCTCGTACCCCGGTGTGCCGGTGTGCGCGGCCTCGGCCGTCAGTGTGTCCAGGCCGTCGTCCACGCCCGTGGCCGCGCCCGCCGTGAGGAAGGTGTCCAGGCCGGGCAGTCCGCTCAGCCGCCTGCGCAGCGCGGCGCGGTCGGCGGCGCGGTCGATCGCGCGGTGGAAGGTCCACGGGCAGCCGTCGAGCGCGTCCACGACCTCCTCGACCGCCGCGAGGTCCACGTCACCGGCCGGGTCGAGGAAGCCCAGCACGAACTGGTCGGCGCCCGCCGCCCGCAGCTCGGCGGCCGTGCGGGTCAGCCGGGCGAGATCGCCGGCCGCGAACCCGTCCGCCAGCCGCAGCATCACGCGCAGGTCGATCGGGACGGCGGCCCGGACCGCGGCCACCACGGCGGGGTCGGGGCTGAGCCCGTCCGCCGCCATGTCGGTGACCAGTTCCAGCCGGTCCGCGCCTCCCGCTCGGGCGGCGACCGCGTCCTCGACGCCGAGGGCGATCACCTCCAGAACCGCACGCTTGCTCATGGCACCCCAATTCCGACGGCGGCAACAGGTCTAGTCCAATTCCAGGGTACGCCCCGCACCGCATCACAGGAACAATGGACACATGGCTGACACAAGTACCGCGGCGGACCTCGGGCTCCGCTTCGCCCGCGCCCTCCAGGCCGCCCGCGCGCCCGGCGAGGGCCCGGACCCGGCGCCGTACGCCGGTGATCTGATCGCCCGCTGGCAGGAGCCGCAGCGGCGCTATCACACGCTCGCCCACCTCACGGCGGTCCTCGACCGGGTCGACGCGCTGGCGGAGTACGCCGACGACCCCGGCCTCGTGCAGCTGGCGGCCTGGTTCCACGACGCGGTGTACCTGCCGGACCGGTCGGAGAACGAGGAGCGCTCCGCGCGGCTGGCCGAGCGGGCGCTGACCGAGGCCGGGGTGCCGGCCGCGAAGGTCGCGGAGGTGGCCCGGCTGGTCCGGCTCACCGTCGGCCACGACCCGGCCGAGGACGACCGGAACGGGCAGGTGCTGTGCGACGCCGACCTGGCGATCCTCGCCTCGGCGCCCTCCGCGTACGCCGCCTACACGGCCGGGGTCCGCGAGGAGTACCACTTCGTGCCGAACGACGCCTTCCATGAGGGTCGTTCGGCGGTGCTGCGCCAACTCCTGGACCTGCCAAGGCTGTTCCGTACCCCCTACGGGTCGGAGCACTGGGAGGCGGCGGCCCGCCGGAACCTCGGGGGGGAGCTGGAAATGCTGTCGCCCTGAGCCAGGGCACCCCCCTAGGGTTCCGTGCATGCGAGCGATGAGCGGTACCCAGGTGACCGAGGCCGTACGCGGCTGCGTGACGACGCTGCGCGCGGCGGCCGACCGCGACTGGACGGCGGTACGCGCCGGGAGCCTGGAGTGGGACTGCCATGCCACCGCCCTGCACGTCGCCGAATGCCTCCTCGCCTACGCCGGCAACCTCGCCGGCCACGCGCGGGACGCGTACGTGCCCTTCGAGCTGCGTCTTGACGACGGCGTCGGCAATGACGGCCTGCTGCACGTCCTGGAGACCACCGGCGCGCTGCTCGCCGCCGCGGTGAACACCGCCGCGCCCGGGGACCGCGCCTTCCACCCGTACCCGTTCCGCAGCGCCGACCGCGAGGGGTTCGCCGCGATGGGCGTGGTCGAGGTGCTGCTGCACACCCATGACCTGGCGGCGGGCCTCGGGCTGGCGTACACACCCCCCGAGGAGCTTGCCGAGTCCGTGCTGACCTGGCTCTTCCCGCACGTCCAGCCGGGCCCGGAAGCCTGGCCGACACTGCTGTGGGCGACCGGGCGGGGCGAGCTGGCGGGCCGCCCGAAGGTGGACAGCTGGCGCTGGCACAACAACCTGGTGATCTCCGCCGAGCGCCTCACCCTGACCGGTCTGCGCCCGGCCGCAGCCCGCGACCTCCGCCTGGGCGGGGACGGCGGCTTCACCTGGCTCGGAGGCGCTCCCTACGAGGGCACCCGCGATGCGGCCGGTTTCATGGTCAAGGCGTACGAGGCGGGCGTGCACCGCCCCGACTTCGGCGTCTTCACCCTGGTCCGCGCCGCGGACGGCCTCGCGGTCGGCGGCATCGGCTTCCACGGCACCCCGGACGCCGAGGGCCGGGTGGAACTCGGCTACGACCTCGTCCCCGAGGCCCGCGGCCAGGGCTACGCCACGGAGGCCGTCCGCGCCCTCACCGCCTGGGCCATCGCCCGCGACGACGTCCACACGGTCGTCGCCACCGTCGAAGCGGACAACGCCCCCTCCCAACGCGTCCTGGCCCGCGCCGGCTTCCACCGCGCCGAGGCGAAGCAGGAAGAGGCCGCCCGCGAGGACCACGGCATGGAGAGCGGGCAGCGGCTGTACGTGTACACGGGCTGACCACGAGATCCCCCCGGGCCCGCCGCACCCGCGCGCACAGGAGCCTCCGTGACGCTGATCCCGGCCGTCGTGTTCGCCCCGCTCATCGTGCCACTGCGGCTCGTCGCGTCCGGTGCGCCCTGCTTCCGCGTCGGCCGCGACTCGGGATCGGCGCGGCTGGGCCGGCCCTTCTTCCTGCTCCTGGGCCCGCTGCCCGTCGGGGTGATGTTCGCCTCCATGGGCGCGGTCGCACCGGCGGTCGGCGCGGGGACGGTGGCCGGTCTCATCGCCGTCCTGCTACTCCTGGACCCACTCCTGGACCGGTACGGCGACGACCCCTCGAACCCGGACACCGACCACCTCCCCGATTGACGACGGCCCACCGAGCAGCCCCACCCGCACCCCGCCCTGCGTGATGACCCACCCACGCAGCTCCGTCATGCCCGCACCGTCGTCGGCTCGGCGCGGACGTAGACGTACGGGTCACCAGGAGGGGGGTTCCGCCCGGAGCCGGTCGGATGCTCTGGCGCGCAGCTCGGCGGCCCAGGTGCGCAGGGGGCCGGCGAGGTCGGGGTTGTCGCCGCGGTCCACGGTCTGGAGAAGCATGGCGCACACGGTGGCCTCGGCGGCCAGGGCGTCCCGGCACGCGAGGATCGGGAAGGCGGTGCGGACCCGGGCAGCCACGGCGGGACGGCGCAGCGAGTAGGCGTAGAGCATCGCGGCGTCGAATCCGGCCGGGGCGCTCCCCCAGCCCTCCCAATCCAGGATGTGCAGCGGCGCGGCGGTGAGGTTGGCCCAGTGCAGGTCGGCGTGGGCAGTGGTCCAGCAGAGCGCGGCGGGGGCGGGGATGCCGATGAACCGGGGGATGGCCCGTCCCATGTACTGGGTGCGGACGGCGATGCGGTCGGTGGGGACGGCGGCGAGCAGGTCGAGGGTGTCGGTGAGGTCCCTCCACCACGCGTCCGGCAGATCCAGGTCCTGATGCAGGTCCGGCGTCGCGGACAGGACGGGGGCGTCGATCCGGGCGGACAACTCTGCTCGATAGGCGGTGGCGTCCTCGGTGGTGTCGTGCATGCCGAGCAGGGCGGGACGGCGTCCGCCGAGGTTTCCGAGAGCGAGTTCGGCGGTGGCCGCACCGTCCCAGAGCTTGCCGGTGGCTCTGTCGGCGGGGGCGGAGGTCAGGCGCAGCCAGGCGGGGCGGCCAGTGGCGGTGCGGGCGGGGGCCCCGAGGGTGCGTCCGGCCCAGCCCCAGAACTCGTTGCCAGGCTCCAGCTCGACACCGAGGGCGTGTGCGGCGCGGAGGTGGTGGGCGCGCATCGCGGTTTCGGTGGCGGGGTCATGCGGAGGTGAGTACACCGACGATCTTCCGTAACCGATCCAGATCCAGCAGGGGTTGGGCGACTGCGGCGACCGCCTCCGCCCAGTGTGGCGCACTGGAGGCGGCCACAAGGACCTGTGTCACTCCTGGGCACGACGCGGTGGTGAGGAGACATGCTTGCGCCGGAGTGAGTCCGGCGCGGATCAGGCCGGTCAGTTCGGGGCCGGTGATCGCGGGCAGTTCGCCGCCGTGCAGTGGCGCGGAGGCCATCACTTCCAGGCCGGCCGCGGCCGCGGCCGCGAGGGGACCGTGGCCGTCGAGGGCCTGGACGAGGGGGTCGATCATGACGAGGCTGACGGGGAGCTGGACAGTCGTCAGGTGGTGGGCGGCTCCGCCCGCGGCGTCGGCCGCGAGGCCGAGCAGGTCGGGCACGGTGAACATGCCGTCCGTGAAGCCGTGCCAGGTGGCGACCCCGTAGCCGGTCAGGTGTCCTGCGGCCACGTCTTCCGCCGGGACGACGAAGGCCGTGTGGAAGAGGGTGCGGTGGAATCACGCCCCCCGTTCCCGCCGTCCCTTCCGTCTGCGTAGCCCCGCCGTGTGGAGTAGTCGCACCACCTCCCGGCTGCGTACCTCCACCGCGCCCGCGGCCACCGCGTCGGCGTAGCGGTGGGCTGGGATGTCGTAGTGGTCGCGCTCGAAGGCGCGGGGCGGGACGCCGAGGGCCGCCGCGAAGAGGTGTAGCTCGGTGTAGGAGACGTCGCTGACCAGGTGGGACCACATGCGGCCGTGGCCCGGCCAGGTGGGCGGGTCGATGTAGACGGTCACGCGGGGCCGGCCGTCACCTGGCGGTGTCCCCGGCCAGCCCCTGGGCCAGCGAGCCGACGGCGGCGACGTCCACGCCCGCCTCGTGGCAGACCCAGTGCGGGTCGGGGCCGAGTTCGGGTTCGACGTCCAGCGCGTGCGGGTCGCCCGTGCCGCAGACCGGGCACAGCGGCCAGCGGCCCTGCCGGTCCAGCAGCGCGTCCTGCACGTCCTGCGCGACCAGTCCGGCGACGAAGTCCGCGCCCTCGGGCCACTGCTCGACCCACCAGCGGCGCTGTGCGAGGGACTCCTCCACCAGCGAGACCACGTCCGCTTCGGCCACCTCGCTCGCCATCAGGTCGGCGAGCACCAGCGCGCGGGCCGCGTGCAGCGCCTGTTCGAGCGGGCTGACGGGGTAGGTGGCGTCGTCGTCCATGCCCCCATTGTGCGCACTCTTGCCCCGCCCGCCGAACCGGAAATATCTTTCAGGGGTGACCCAGGACGTGAAGGAAACTTTCGGGAGCCCCGGCGGCTCGCTGGCCGCCAAGGTGCGTACCCTCGCCCCGTCCATGACCCGGTCCATGCAGCGCGTGGCGGAGGCGGTCGCGGGCGACCCCGCCGGCTGCGCGGCCCTCACGGTCACCGGGCTCGCGGAGCTGACCGGCACCAGCGAGGCCACGGTCGTCCGCACCGCCCGCATCCTCGGTTACCCCGGCTACCGCGATCTGCGGCTCGCCCTCGCCGGGCTCGCGGCCCGGCAGGAGTCCGGGCGCGCGCCCGCGATCACCACGGACATCGCGGTGGACGACCCGCTGACCGACGTCGTCGCCAAGCTGGCCTACGAGGAGCAGCAGACCCTCGCCGACACCGCCGCCGGACTGGACACCGCGCAGCTCGGCGCGGCCGTCACGGCCCTCGCGGGCGCCCGCCGTACGGACGTGTACGGCCTCGGCGCGTCCGGCCTGGTCGCCCAGGACCTCACCCAGAAGCTGCTGCGGATCGGGCTGGTCGCACACGCGCCGGGCGACCCGCACCTGGCGGTGACCAACGCGGTGCAGCTCCGCGCGGGGGACGTGGCCATCGCCATCACCCACTCCGGCTCGACCGGCGACGTCATAGAACCGCTGCGCACCGCCTTCGAGCGCGGCGCCACCACCATCGCCGTCACCGGCCGCCCCGACTCCCCCGTCACCCACTACGCCGACCACGTGCTGACCACCGCCACCTCCCGGGAGAGCGAGCTGCGGCCCGCCGCGATGTCCTCCCGTACGGGTCAACTCCTCGTGGTGGACTGCCTGTTCGTGGGCGTGGCGCAACGGACGTACGAGCACGCGGCCCCCGCCCTGGCCGCGTCGTACGAGGCACTGGCCCACCGGCACCGGAGCGCCCGGCGCTAGCTTTCTCCGTTCGAGTTCCTTCGTTCGAGACGACCGGAAAGAGCCGCATCAGATGACCGACTCCCCCCGCCCGAAGAGCGAGCTGGCCACCCTGACCACCGAGGCGTTCCGGCCGGAGCTGGCCGGGATCGACCTGCTGCCCACGCTGGAGATCGCCCGGCTGATGAACGGCGAGGACAGCGGCGTCCCCGCGGCCGTCGCCGCCCGGCTGCCCGAGATCGCCGCCGCCGTGGACGCCATCGCCGCCCGCATGGAGCGCGGCGGCCGGCTGGTCTACGCAGGTGCCGGTACCGCCGGACGGCTCGGTGTGCTGGACGCCTCCGAGTGCCCGCCCACCTTCAACACCGCCCCCGGCCAGGTCGTCGGGCTCATCGCGGGCGGCCCGGGTGCGCTGGTGAACTCCGTGGAGGGCGCGGAGGACTCCCCCGGCCTGGCCCGCGCCGACCTGGACGCGCTGAAGCTGACCCCACGCGACTCGGTGGTCGGCGTCTCCGCGTCCGGCCGCACCCCCTACGCGATCGGCGCGGTCGAGCACGCCCGCGCGGCCGGCGCGCTCACGGTGGGCCTGTCCTGCAACGCCGGCAGCGCCCTGACAGCCGCCGCCGAGCACGGCATCGAGGTGGTCACCGGCCCCGAGCTGCTCACCGGCTCGACCCGGCTGAAGGCGGGCACCGCGCAGAAGCTGGTCCTCAACATGCTGTCGACGATCACGATGATCCGCCTCGGCAAGACGTACGGAAACCTGATGGTCGACGTCCGCGCCTCCAACGCCAAGCTACGGACCCGCTCCCGGCGGATCGTGGCGCAGGCGACGGGCGCGGAGGACGCGGAGATCGAGCGGGCGCTGACCGAGGCGGACGGCGAGGTGAAGACCGCGGTCCTGATCATCCTGGCGGGGGTGGACGGCCCCACGGCCACCCGCCTGCTGGCGGAGTCCGACGGACGGCTGCGGACGGCGCTGGGGAACGCGGGGGCGTAGGCAGGGTCCGCGAGATCCCGCCGCCCGCCTCCGCGTGACGCCCACCCCTCCCCCTCGTTGCCCCTGGCATGAAGAAGCTCCTGCTCGCCGCCCTCGCCGTCGCCGCCTCCTCCGCAGCGCTGGCCGCCCCCGCCCACGCCGCCACCGACGACCACTGGACGGCCGAGGACACGACCCGCTGCGCGGCCGACCTGACGGTGACCCCGGTGGTCAAGGCGATCTCCCCGCTGCCACTGGAGGAGCAGGCCCCGGCGTGCGGCAAGGGCAGCCTGCTGCACCACAACTAGGCGCACCGGGCGAGCCGGATCAGGTCGCCGCCGGTGTCGTCCCGTACCGCGACGGTGACCGGGGCCGCCGCCACCGGCGTCGGGCTGCTCGGGCGGGACCGCGGTCCGCCACCGGTACCCGCCGAGCGGCACGTCGGCCCGCTGCGCGCGGCGCGTCCGTGCCCGGCGGCC